>NZ_JBVVQY010000034.1:23617-62964 GCF_055811615.1 Mesorhizobium sp. WSM4807 | reverse complement strand
ATGCCCTGGCTCGATAGGATGGCAAACTGTTCGCGATGTCCTCGCACACCTGTTCGCGATGTCCCCAGTCCAAACAAGGGGGAGAAGGCAGGAAGGGGCAGCGCTGTCCAACCCCTTACGTATTCATCGAATCGAAGAAATCCGCGTTGGTCTTGGTCTGCTTGAGCTTGTCGATCAGGAACTCGATGGCGTCGGTGGTGCCCATCGGCGCCAGGATGCGGCGCAGCACGAAGATCTTCTGCAGATCCTGGCGGGCGACCAGCAGGTCTTCCTTGCGGGTGCCGGACTTGAGGATGTCCATGGCCGGATAAATGCGCTTGTCCGCGACCTTGCGGTCGAGCACGATTTCCGAGTTGCCGGTACCCTTGAACTCTTCGAAGATGACCTCGTCCATACGGCTGCCGGTGTCGATTAGCGCGGTGGCGATGATGGTCAGCGAGCCGCCTTCCTCGATGTTGCGGGCGGCACCGAAGAAGCGCTTCGGCCGCTGCAGCGCATTGGCGTCGACACCGCCGGTCAGCACCTTGCCGGATGACGGCACCACGGTGTTGTAGGCACGGCCGAGTCGGGTGATCGAATCCAGCAGGATGACGACGTCGCGCCCGTGCTCGACAAGGCGCTTGGCCTTCTCGATCACCATTTCGGCGACCTGAACGTGGCGCACCGCCGGCTCGTCGAAGGTCGAGGAAACGACCTCGCCCTTCACCGAACGCTGCATGTCGGTGACTTCTTCCGGCCGCTCATCGATCAAGAGCACGATCAAATAGCATTCGGGATGATTGGTGGTGATCGAGTGGGCGATGTTCTGTAAGAGCACCGTCTTGCCGGTGCGCGGCTGCGCCACGATCAGGGCGCGCTGGCCTTTACCGAGCGGCGCCACCAGGTCGATGACGCGGGCCGAAATGTCCTTCGAGGTCGGAACATCCATTTCCATCTTCAGCCGCGACGTCGGATAAAGCGGCGTCAGATTGTCGAAATGGATCTTGTGGCGGATCTTTTCCGGGTCGTCGAAATTGATCGTGTTGACCTTGAGCAGCGCGAAATAGCGCTCGCCCTCTTTCGGGCTGCGGATCGGGCCTTCGACCGTGTCGCCGGTCTTCAGCGAGAACCGGCGGATCTGCGACGGCGAAATATAGATATCGTCCGGACCCGGCAGATAATTGGCATTGGCCGAGCGCAAGAAGCCAAATCCGTCCTGCAGCACTTCGACGACGCCGTCACCGATGATCTCGATATCCTGGGTCGCCAGCCGCTTCAGGATCGCGAACATCAGCTCCTGCTTGCGCATCACACTGGCGTTCTCGACCTCGAGCGATTCGGCATAAGCGATCAGCTCTGGCGGTTTCTTGTTCTTGAACTCGGTGAGTTTCATTTCTTGCATCATTAGACGGACTCTGAGTGAGTAAGCATGGGGAAATATCGGCGGGATGCGACAAATGCCGGGCGCGGCCGAAGCGATGAATGGGCGGCGCATGACGGGAAGGAAGACCCGTCTTTTATCGTTGGTCGACTGAAAGAGCAAGCCGCCTTTTGTCAGCGCCGCGCGTCTCTCTTGACGCGCAAAGGGACGCTGTAAAACTTCTTGAGTTCCGCATCGTACTTTCCGAAAATCGGCTCCGATTTCTGGCCGATGCGGCGACGTCAAAACGGCTTCACGATGACCAGCACGACGATGACGATCATCAGCAATGTGGGGATCTCGTTGACGATCCGCCAGTGCTTCGCGGGCTTTTCGTTGCGGTCCTCGGCGAATTTACGAACCGCACCGGCCAGATAGCCGTGAGCGGCCGACAGGCCAAGCACAGCGGCGATCTTGGCATGCAGCCAGCCGCCCTGAAAACCGAAACCCTTCCAGGCAAGCCAGAGGCCGAACGCCCAGGTGATGATCATGGCCGGATTGATGATGCCGCGCAGCAGCCGGCGCTCCATCACCTTGAAGGTTTCCGACTGGACGGAGCCTTTCTCCGCATCGGCATGATAGACCAGCAGCCGCGGCAGATAGAGCATGCCCGCCATCCAGGAGATGACGGCGATGACATGGATCGCCTTCGCCCAGGGATAGAAATCATCCGGCTCGGACAGGAACAGAAGCGCAGCCAGGGCGAGGAAGATGACGATGGCGATCGCTGCTCGACGCATCGCTCCCGCCCCGCTGCTGTCCGCACCACTGTTGGCGTTATTCGTGTCGGTCATCGACGTGCCCGCACCATCTTCACCATCGCCTCGACATGCGCGATCGGCGTCTCCGGCGTGATGCCATGGCCGAGATTGAAGATCAGCGGCCCATCGCCCAATGCTTTCAGGATTGCGTCGACGCCGTCGCCTAGCGCCTTGCCGCCGGCCACCAGCCGCAACGGATCGAGATTGCCCTGTACAGCGCCACCGCGCTGCAGTTCCTTCGCTTCCGTCAGCGGCACGGTCCAGTCGAGCCCCAGCCCCGTCACGCCGGTTTTTTGGCGATAGCTGCGATAGTGGGCGCCGGCGCCCTTGGGAAAGCCGATGATCGGAACGTTGGGATGGACGGCCCGAACCTGCCTGACGATCTCCGCCACCGGCCCGACGCAAAAGGCCTCGAACGAAACTTCATCGAGCACGCCGGACCACGAGTCAAATATCTGCACCACATCGGCGCCGGCTTCGATCTGGCGGATCAGATAGGCGGCCGAATGATCGGCAAGGACGTTCAGCAGCTGCAGGAAAGCCGCCGGCTCGCGATAGGCAAACAGCCGCGCCGGCGCCTGGTCTGAGGTGCCGTGGCCGGCGATCATATAAGTCGCCACCGTCCACGGCGCGCCGCAGAAGCCGATCAGCGTCGTTTCATCAGGCAGTTTTGCCCGCAAACGTCTGACCGTCTCATAGACCGGTTCGAGATTCACGTGAAACGTTTCGCCGTCGAGAGCCGCAATCTCCGTTGCCGAGATCGGCGTCAACAGCGGCCCGCGTCCCTCCTCGAAGCGCACGTCACGGCCCAGCGCATGCGGTACGACAAGGATATCGGAAAACAGGATCGATGCGTCGAAGCCGAAGCGTTCGATCGGCTGCAGCGTCACTTCCACGGCAAGATCGGGATCGTAGCAAAGGTCGAGGAACGATCCGGCCCGCCTGCGTGTCTCCCGATATTCCGGCAGATAGCGGCCAGCCTGGCGCATCATCCAGATCGGCGGCGGAAACGCAGCCTTGCCCTTCAACACGTCCAGCATGATCCGGTTTTCAGGCATTCAGCACTCGCCTCTCCAGGCTTCTCTATAATTAAATATTCTATTTCTAGGAATCTTATGATTCTAAGAGTCTGTTGGTATCGGTGGTTGTCTGCTGTCCCGCTTTGCCCCGGAAAAGGCCAGCCAGCATATTGTCGCGTGCTTCTTCTGCCGGATAGGAGGACTTTGGGGACAGTTGGAGATTTCCAACTGGAGTCAATGCGTTGCCGCCCGCGCAAAGAAAATGGGCCTGTGGATGACGCCGAGTCAAAAAAGCCCGTCCCCGGACTTGTCCCCAGCTGCCCGACGAAGCCGACAGCGCATCGAATTGTGGACAAACTGGCATCTGATACAGTCGCCCCGAACCGGCCGATCTTTCCGACCGACCTTATCCACATCGGCCCACAGCTTGGAACGAACCCCTGTGAACAAACCCCAGAGCTTCTTTCACCTTCACCTGATTTCCGATGCCACCGGTGAAACGCTGCTGGCGGCCGGCCGCGCGGCTTCGGCGCAATATAAGGATGCGCGCGCCATCGAGCACATCTATCCGCTCATCCGCACCGAAAAGCAGGTGACGAAAGTGTTCGAGGACATAGAGGAGGAGCCAGGCATCATCCTCTATACGGTCGTCGACCAGAACCTCGCCCGCGGCATCGACGAGCGCTGCGCCGCCATGGGCCTGCCTTGCGTCTCCGTGCTGGAACCGGTGCTGACAGTGTTCCAGTCCTATCTCGGCACGCCGGCCGGCCGCCGCGTCGGCGCCCAGCATGTGCTGGACGCCGAATACTTTCGCCGCATCGACGCGCTCAACTTTACCATGGAGCATGATGACGGCCAGCTGCCGGCCAATATGGACGACGCCGACATTGTGCTCGTCGGCATTTCGCGCACCTCGAAGACGCCGACCAGCATCTATCTCGCCAATCGCGGCATCAAGACCGCCAATATCCCGATCGTGCTCGGCGTGCCGGTGCCGGAAAGCCTGGTCAACGCCACGAAGCCGCTGATCGTCGGGCTGATCGCCACCGCCGAGCGCATCTCGCAGGTTCGCCAGAACCGCATCCTCGGCAACACCAGCGCCTATGAGCCGACCGACTATGTCGACCGCGCCGCGATCAGCGAAGAGCTTGCCTATGCCCGCAAGATCTGCACCCGGCATGGCTGGCCGATGATCGATGTCAGCCGCCGCTCGATCGAGGAGACGGCGGCGGCTATCGTTGCCCTGCGCGGCAAGACAAGATAATGAGGCCAAGGAGTTGGGCGAGGTGTTGCCCAACCATTCAGCGCTGCGAATATCCATGCCGTTACTGTGCCCGAGAAGCGCAGCGATCTAGCGGCTGTCTGCGCGTCCGTCTCCGGATCGGAATATCAAACCAACCTTAGGCGCGAACATCATGGCTGAAAAAATCATCCTTGCCTCGGGCAGCCCGTTCCGCAAGGCGCTGCTTGTCAATGCCGGCGTGGCGGTCGAGGCGGTTCCGGCGGAAGTCGACGAGCGCGCGCTCGAAGCGCCCTTGCAGGGCAGCGGTATCTCGCCCGAGGACGTCGCACTGGTGCTTGCCGAGGCCAAGGCCACCGAGGTCAGTGAGCGAAAGCTTGGCGCCCTTGTGTTCGGCTGCGACCAGACGCTGTCGCTCGGCGACGAAGTGTTCCACAAGCCAGCCGACATGGAAGCCGCGCGCCGCCATCTCTTGGCGCTATCGGGAAAGACCCATCAACTCAACAGCGCCGTCGTGCTGGCCCGCGACGGCGCGGTCCTGTGGCGGCATGTCGGCATCGCCAGCCTGACCATGCGAAAGCTCGAGCCCGCCTTCATCGGCCGCCATCTTGCGCGGGTCGGCGCCAAGGCGCTGTCCAGCGTCGGCGCCTACCAGATCGAAGGCGAGGGCATCCAGCTGTTCGAAAGAATAGAGGGCGACTATTTCACCATTGTCGGCCTGCCGCTGCTGCCCGTCCTGGCCAAGCTGCGTGACCTCGGAGCCATCGATGGCTGAGGTCGCGAAAAAGGCCTTCGTCACCGGCCACCCGGTCGCGCATTCCCGGTCGCCGAAGGTCCATGGCTATTGGCTGGCGAAGTACGGTATCGACGGCAGCTATCAGGCGATCGACGTCGCGCCGGAGGCTTTTGCCGAATTTGTCAAAACGCTCGCGGCGAATGGCTACCGTGGCGGCAACGTCACCATCCCGCACAAGGAGGCCGCCTTCGCGCTGGCGGCGCGCCGCGACGATGCGGCCGAACAGATCGGCGCGGTCAATACGCTCTGGTTCGGGGGCGGAAAACTGTGGGGCGGCAACACCGACGCCCATGGCTTTGCCGCCAATCTCGACCAGCATGCGCCGGGCTGGGCAGACTATGGCCCGGCCGTGGTGCTCGGTGCCGGCGGCGCCTCGCGCGCGGTCATCCATGCGCTGAAGCAGCGCGGGGTTGACGATATCCGCATCGTCAACCGGACGCTCGCCCGAGCCGAGGAGCTGCGCCACCGCTTCGGCGGCGGGGTCTCGGCCCACAGCACGGCCGCGACCGGCGAGCTGCTTGCCGATGCCGGCCTGCTGGTCAACACGTCAGCGCTCGGCATGCACGGCAATGAAGGCCTGTCCGCCGATCCGGCCAGGCTGCCGGACCATGCCATCGTCACCGACATTGTCTATGTGCCGTTGGAAACGCCATTACTGGCCGCAGCCAGAGCACGGGGCCTGAAGACCGTCGACGGGCTCGGCATGCTTTTGCACCAGGCGGTGCCCGGCTTCGAGCGCTGGTTCGGCATCAGGCCGCAGGTCACTGCCGAATTGCGGCAGATGATTGTCGCCGATCTTGGCGCCCAAGCAATGACCAGGGAATGAAAAGCATGATCGTGCTCGGCCTCACCGGATCGATCGGCATGGGCAAGTCGACGACCGCAAAGATGTTTGCCGAAGCCGGCGTGCCCGTCCACGATTCGGATGAGGTGGTACATCGCCTCTACGTCGGCAAGGCCGCTCCGCTGGTCGAGGCGGCTTTTCCCGGAACGACAAAATCCGGGTCGGTCGACCGCACCAAGCTGGCCGAGCGGGTGCTCGGCGATGCAGCCGCGCTGAAACGGCTGGAAGCGATCATCCACCCGCTGGTCCGCGCCGACGCCGACGCCTTCCTGGCCAGGAACCGCGCTGCCGGCGTACCGCTTGTCGTACTCGACATCCCGCTGCTGGTTGAAACCGGCGGCCGCGACCGCGTCGACAAGGTCGTGGTCGTCACCGCCTCGCCCGACATCCAGCGTGCCCGGGTGCTGGCGCGGCCGGGCATGAGCGAGGAGAAACTGGCGTCGGTCCTGGCCAGGCAGGTTCCCGACGCCGAAAAACGTAAGGCTGCCGATTTCGTCATCGACACCGGACAGGGTTTTGATGCGGCGCGCGCGGCGGTCAATGCGATTGTCGCCGAACTGGTCGGGGATAAAGCCGGCAAGCCTGCTTAACGCGCTTGCGTCCGGCGTAATATGTTGCCAATTTGTTCCCTTCATGAGTCGGCAAAAATGACGCCGGAACCAACGGACTGATTCGATGCGCGAGATCATCTTCGATACGGAAACCACCGGTCTCGATTTCCGTGATGACCGCGTCATCGAGCTTGGCTGCATCGAGTTGGTCAATCGGTTCCCGACCGGCCGCACCTTCCACCATTACATCGATCCGCAAGGACGACCGATTCATGCGGAGGCGCAGGCCGTTCATGGCATCAGCGCCGCCGACCTCATGGGCAAGCCGACCTTCAGCGACATCGCCGAGGAGTTTCTTGCCTTCATCGACGGCGCCAAGCTGGTCGCCCACAATGCCACTTTCGATATCGCTTTCCTCAATGTCGAGTTCGGTCGGCTTGGCCACCCGGTCGTTGATCCCGGACTTGTCGTCGACACGCTGGCGCTGGCGCGCCGCAAGCATCCGATGGGCCCCAATTCGCTGGACGCGCTGTGCCGGCGCTATGGCATCGACAATGCCCGCCGAACCAAGCACGGCGCGTTGCTCGATTCGGAATTGCTGGCCGAGGTCTATATCGAGCTCATCGGCGGCAAGCAGGCGGCGCTCATCCTCGACAGTGCCACGGCGCCGGCCGGCGGCAGAAGAAATGTCGACGACATCGACATCAGCATCGGCGTGCGGCCGATTGCGCTGCCGTCTCGCCTGACCGAAGCAGAGCGCAGCGCGCACGCGAGCATGGTCGGCACATTAGGCGAAAAGGCGCTCTGGCTGCGCGTCGCCCCCGAAGCGAGTTCCGCGGCATAGTGATTTTGACGGGAGCGCTCCGTCGACCCCCCTCTGTCCTGCCGGACATCTCCCCCTCAAGGGGGGAGATTGGCAGCCCCAGCGTCTCGCTCATTCTTGCGAGGATGAAGATTGGCGACGGCCGATGTGAAGTCCGATCTCCCCCTTTGTGGGGGAGATGGCCGGCAGGCCAGAGGGGGGCGCTGTCCCGCCGACATCTTAAACAAAAAACCCGGTTAAACAAAAAACCCGGCGCGAGGCCGGGTTTTTCAAACGTCACCGAGCAATCGCCTCAGCTCGCCTTGGCCTTGCCGGCGGCCTGGTCCTCGGCCAGCTTCTGCTGGAACATCTGCGCGAAATCGATTGGGTCGAGCATCAGCGGCGGGAAGCCGCCATTGCGGGTGGCCTCGGCGATGATCTGCCTGGCGAACGGGAACAGCAGCCGCGGGCATTCGATGAACAGCAGCGGCAGCATGTGCTCCTGCGGGAAGCCGCTGATGGCGAACACGCCGCCATAGACCAGCTCGACGTTGAACAGCACTTCCTTATCGAAGGACGCCTTGGCGTTCAGCGTCAGATTGACGTCGAACTGCTTGTCCGAAAGCGGGTTGGCGTTGACATTGACGTTGATGGCGATGCCGGGGGCCTTGTCGCGGCCGCGCAGCGAGTTCGGCGCGCCGGGGCTTTCGAAGGAAAGGTCTTTCACATATTGGGCAAGCACGTTGAGCGAAGGCTGCGTCGCGTCGCCGTTGCCACTGGCCGCGCCGGTCGGCGCGTCGTCTTTGCTGGCCATAAGCCTTTGTCCTTTTGCCTCGGCAGCGTTGCTGACCGGATTGAAATCGGGCGTTCGCTACCATGGTCGGCATGACAAGACAAGGTTTGGCGACCTGCTCGTCCTTAAAGGCGACCTACTCATCCTTGAGGCGGCGCCAGGGGGAATTGTGATCCGGGCCGCGCTCGTCGCCGCGCGAATAGTCGCTGTCGTCGAGGTCGATGGTCTTGTCGCGTTGCCGGGCCCCGAATCCGCCGGTGCCGAAACTGGTGGCCAGCACGATGCGGCCTTTCAACAGGCGCCAGGCGAGGTCGCGGACCGGCGGCAGGAACAGCAGAATGCCGAAAATGTCCGTGATGAAGCCGGGAATGATGAGCAGGATCGCGGCCAGAACGATCATGGCGCCGTGCGCGAGCTGGCGGCTTGGATCACGTCCCGCGTCCATTTCGGCGCGGACCCGGGTCATGACGCCGAAACCCTGGTATCGCAACAACAGAGCGCCGGCGATGCTCGAAGCCAGCACCAGGCCGACCGTCGCCAGCGCGCCGACCTGGCGGCCGACAATGACGAAACCGGCGATCTCCAGAAGCGGAAGCGCGAGGATGAACAGGGGAAGCAGCGAAATGCGCAAATCTTGACCGATCGTTTCGATGTTTTGCCGGCCGGCGAGCAATCGCCGCTGGCACTGAACCTTTTAGATAGGTATGGCTGCCTTTAATTTGAATGATTGCAGCTTGCGTTCTATATGCTTTGGATGTTGAACGCTATGCGACCGCAGCCATTGCCTGGCCGGGCGGTCCGGCCGGAGTAGGGATTGATTGGCGGAAGATATGGGATTCTTCGACTTCGGCACGATTTTCTTTCTGGTTGCGGCGGTTGTGATCTTTTTCCAGCTGCGCAATGTGCTCGGCCGCCGCACCGGCAGCGAACGCCCACCCTTCGATCCCTATACGGCGGGCCGCACGCGCGAGGACGCCCAGAAGCCCGAGAATGTGGTCTCGCTGCCGCGCAAGCGAGCGCCGGGAGAGCCGGCAAGCGACGCCTATGCGGCGATCGACGCCTTCGCCAAGCCTGACACCGATCTCAACAAGGGCCTGCGCACGATCAAGGACAATGATCCGGCATTCGACCCGAAGACCTTCGTCGACGGCGCCAAGATGGCCTATGAGATGATCGTCATGGCCTATGCCGATGGCGATCGCAAGACGCTGAAGAACCTGTTGTCGCGCGAGGTCTATGACGGCTTTGTCGCGGCCATCGGCGACCGCGAGGCGAAATCGGAAAAGATCCAGTCCTCCTTCGTCGGCATCGACAAGGCCGACATCGTTTCCGCCGAGATGAAGGGCAGCGAGGCGCATATCACGCTGCGCATCGTCAGCGAACTGATTTCGGCGACGCGCGACAAGGCCGGCGCCGTCATCGACGGTGATCCCGAAACCGTCGCCGAGGTCAAGGATGTCTGGACCTTTGCCCGCGATACGCGCTCGCGCGACCCGAACTGGAAGCTCGTCGCCACCGAAGAAGAAGACTGAGCCCGGACCACGGCGGGGTCTGTCGTGTCGCTTTCTCAGGCGTTCAGCGAAAAATCCTTTGACGATCTGCCCGGTTGGGACGAGGACGACCATCTGGCTGCGTTCGCCGCTTTCCGGCGCTCGGCTTTTCATGTCCTGACGAAACCCTATCGCTCCGGCGGGCTCGGCGTCGACTTCAATGCCTTCACCGAAGTCTACGCTGCAGCCCGCACCGTGTCGCCAACCGACCGGCGCGAAGCCCGCGCCTTCTTCGAGCGGCATTTCATCCCGGCGCACATAGGAGCCGAAAGCGGCGACGCCGGCCTCGTCACCGGCTTCTATGAACCCGTGGTCGACGCCTCGCCGGTGCGAACCGAACGATTTGCGGTGCCGCTGCTGTCGCGTCCGGCCGATCTCGTCGACATCGACGACGCCAACCGGCCGCACGGCATGGATCCCTATCTCGCCTTCGGCCGCGCCACGCCGAACGGACCGGTCGAGTATTTCGACCGCGGCGAGATCGAGCGCGGCGCGCTTGCTGGCAAGGGTTTGGCTGGCAAGGGTTTGGAAATCGCCTGGCTCGCCGACAAGGTCGACGCCTTCTTCATCCACGTACAAGGTTCTGCGCGGCTCACCATGACCGACGGCCGGCTTTGCCGCGTCACCTATGCCGCCAAATCCGGCCAGCGCTTTACCGGACCGGGCAAGATCCTGAGCGAGACAGGCGAAATCCCGCTCGAAGCGGTGACCATGCAGTCGGTCCGCGCCTGGTTCCAGGCGCATCCGGATCGCATCGACGAGATCCTGTGGCGCAACCGCTCCTATATTTTTTTCCGCGAGACTTCGGTCAGCGAGGCGGCTGTCGACGACCCGGAACTCGGGCCGATCGCTGCCGCCAAAGTGCCGCTGACACCGGGCCGCTCCGTCGCTGTCGACCGTCTGCTGCATACATTCGGGACGCCGTTCTACATCGATGGGCCGTCGCTGACCGCTTTCGACAACAAGCCGTTCCGGCGGCTGATGATCGCGCAGGACACCGGCTCTGCCATTACCGGGCCAGCCCGTGGCGACCTGTTCGCCGGAACGGGACATGCGGCCGGCGAGATCGCCGGCGTTATCCGCAACCCTGCCGATTTCTACGCGCTGATACCGCGTCCGCTTGTACCGGGAGCGGGGCGATGACCCGGCGCATCGACAGGCTGAGCGAGGACGACCGGGTCCTGTGGAACCTGGTGGCGCGCACCGCCAAGCCGCTGAAGGGCAAGTCCGCCATCGACAGTCCGGACATCGGCCCGGGCATCGCTGATGACACGAAGCCTCCGCCGCGTGTCCAGGCGATGGCTCCGGCTGCGGCGGCGAAAGCCAAGACGCAGCATGTTTCGCATGCACTCGACGAACCGACGCTGGAAAAGTTGTCGAAGGGCCGGCTGCCGATCGAAGGCCGCGTCGACCTGCATGGCCTGAGCCAGGACGAAGCCTATTCGCTGCTGTTTTCCTTCCTGCACCGGGCGCACGCCGGCGGCATTCGCTACGTGCTGGTCATCACCGGCAAAGGCTCCTCGTCGGGCGGCGACGGCATCCTGCGGCGCGCCGTGCCGGCCTGGCTGTCGACACCCGCATTCAGGCCGCTCGTCTCCAGCCACGACCATGCTGCCCGCAACCATGGCGGCTCGGGCGCGCTCTACGTCCGCCTGCGGCGCGCGCGCACATGAGAATGCACCCCATGAGGATGCACTTGTGACTCCGTTCGGCGAAAAGCTTCGCGCCCTGCGAAGCGAACGCGGCGTCAGTCAGAAGGCCATGGCCGAGGCGATCGGCGTCAGCGCCGCCTATCTGTCGGCGCTGGAGCATGGTCGCCGCGGCGCGCCGACCTGGACGCTGATCCAGAAGATCATCGGCTATTTCAACGTCATATGGGACGATGCCGAGGAACTCGCACGGCTGGCCGAGACCTCGCACCCACGGGTAAAGCTCGACACGTCGGGCCTCAGCCCCGCCGCCACCGAGCTTGCCAATGTTTTGGCCGAAAACATCGAAAAACTCGACGAAGCGGCGCTTCGCCGCATCACCGCATCGATCCGCGCCGCGCTGAAGCAGCCAAAGTGACGGCCTGCTACTGGACCGCGCCGACCAGAACCGGCTGGCCATCACGGATCGAGACCCAGCGGCCGGTATTGTCGATCGCTTGTCGCTTGAGGAAGCGGTAGCCGGTCCGGTCCCATGAGCGGACCTTTCCGTCCAGATTGTCGAGGATGTAGTCGCCCTTGCTTGTGCGCACCGTAAGCACGGCATGGCCTTCGCCGTCCGGCTTGCGCACGACGGTCATCAGAAGATTGGCGTAGGACAGGCCCAAGCGGTTCAATTCGCGGCGCTTTTCCAGGACATAGTCCTCACAGTCGCCAACGCCCTTGACGGGATAGGCCCAGACCTCGTCCCTGCCATAGATGTCGATGTCGCTTATCGGCTTGACGGCGGTGTTGACCTTGGCATTGACGCTGAGGATCTTGCGCCAGAGCGCACCGGTCATGGTGGCGGGGGCGAGATGGCCCGGGTGGATCGAGCATTCGGCCGGACTGGTCTTGCAGAAATCATAGTGGCCGATCGGCTGCGATGTCGGCCCGCCGGTTGCCATTGGTCCGGCCGCCGATGCCGTCGTCGACCAGCCTGCCGCAAGTGCCAGCCCAAACAGTGCGCACACGCGTAGCGTTCTCGCCAGTGGTGAGGAAATCATTGTCCCCCTCGTCCCTTGTTGTTAACGAAAGGTTAAGGGCGATTGACAGTCCCTGTCAATTATACCAACGGCCAGTTTTGCGACATGGTTACCCGCGCGGCCGAAACAGCGGCTATTGTGCAACAGATCGACTGAGCGGACACGAGACCGCCGTTCCACCGGCCGCTCCCTTACTTGCTGGCGATGCGGACCAGCTTCGGCTTCACCGCAACGCGGGTCTGGCGGCCATAACTGGTGATGAAGTCGACGATGCGCGGCACGATTTCGGAGCGGAAGCGCGAGCCGTTGAAGACGCCGTAATGGCCGACCGCCGGCTGCATATAGTGAGCGTGCCTGTCCGCCGGGATGTTGACGCAGAGGTCGTGCGCGGCCTGGGTCTGGCCGAGGCCGGAAATGTCGTCGTTCTCGCCCTCGACCGTGAACAGGGCGACATTACGGATATCGGAGGGATCGATGGCCACGCCGCGATGCGTCATTTCGCCCTTGGGCAAGGCGTGGCGGACAAACACGGTGTCGACCGTCTGCAGGTAGAACTCCGCCGTCAGATCCATCACCGCCATATATTCGTCGTAGAAGTCGCGGTGCTTCTCGGCATTGTCGCCATCATTCTTCACCAGATGCATGAAGAAGTCCTTGTGGGCGATGATGTGGCGGTCGAGATTCATGCTCATGAAGCCCGAAAGCTGCAGGAAGCCGGGATAGACCTCGCGGCCGAAGGCCGGTACCGGCCACGGCGCCTGCATGATGACGTTGTCGCGGAACCAGTCGACGCCCTTCTCCTCGGCCAGAAGGTTGACCGCGGTCGGATTGCGGCGGGTGTCGATCGGCCCGCCCATCAGCGTCATTGTCGAGGGAACGAACGGGTCGCCGCGCGTTTCCATCAGTGCCACCGCCGCCAGCACCGGCACCGAAGGCTGGCACACCGCCATGACGTGGGTGTCGGGCCCCAGCGCATGCAGCATGTCGACAATGTAGTCGATATAGTCATCGAGGTCGAAGCTGCCCTCGCTGAGCGGTACCATGCGGGCGTCGACCCAGTCGGTGATGTGGACGTCGGCATGGGGCAGCATCGCCTCGACCGTGCCGCGCAGGAGCGTTGCATAGTGGCCCGACATCGGCGCCACGATCAGCAGCTTCGGATCAGGCCGGCGGCCGGCGGAAACCGCCCGCTCGAATCGGAGGAGATTGCAGAACGGCCGCGACCACACGGTCTTTTCGGTGACATCGACGCTTTTCCAGTCGACCACGGTCTTGGTCAGGCCGAATCGCGGCTTGCTGTAGCGGCGCGTCGTGCGCTCGAACAATTCGGCGGTTGCCGCGACCGAGCGGCCCCACGACGTGTGCGTGAATGGATTGAGCGGATTGGTGTAGAACATCCGCACCGCATCGGCATAGAGGCGGGCCGGCTGCACGGCGGCGTGGTTAAATTCGTAGAACTGGTAGAACATCGAGAACCCCGCTGCTGCGACCGAAGGGACGACAGCAGCGTCGAGCCTTGAATCTCTCGCGCGGAGGTTAACAACAAACTGCTGCGATGCAATACGTCAAGTGAAGTGATTTATGCTCATACTTTCGTTTAAGCTGTTGAAAACCGGCTTTGAACGGCGGGAGCCGGCTTATTGTGCGAATGCGAAGGCCGGCAACGGGCAATCGCTACAGCATAATCTCAGACGCGTGGCATCAAACGCGGTCGGTGCACACAGCGGTATGGCCCGAACTGATGAAGCCGAGCCGTCTGGCGGCGCCCTTCGACAGGTCGATCACGCGACCTCTAATGAACGGGCCGCGGTCGTTGATGCGCACGACGACGCTGCGGCCATTGTTGCGGTTGGTGACCTTCAGCTTTGTGCCGAAAGGCAAGGTGCGGTGTGCGGCGGTCAGCGCCGACGGGTTCATCCGCTCGCCGGAAGCGGTCTTCGAGTGCAGCGCGTACCAGGAGGCGCGGCCGCATTGAGCGGCGGCAGGGGATGCGGCGACCATCAGGCCAGCCGCGATCGTCACCGCGACAAGCGCGGTCTGGTTTGGTTTCTTCATCTGCGGCAAATGGCTCCGTTTGACAGACCCGGCCGTTACGGATCGAATGTGGCACGAAATGCGGCAATCGTCTGGCGGTTCCATGACTACTGTACACGTTTGGAGTCGGCGGGAAACAGTCTGTCAGGGAATGTTTAGATTGTGCCGATGTATGTCTGGTGGTCTTCGCACCCGCACCCGGGTGTTGCCGGCAAGAACCGGCCTTATCATGCAAGTAGATGTGAGAGCGATCGGGTCGCTTCCTTTCGCTTTGCCGTGGCGGTCATGGCTGAATTGAGGATCGACTTGGGAAGGAAATTCCGACGATGAGATTGATCAAAAATCTGCTGGCGTTGATCGTGCTCGCCATCGGCGCGCTCTGGTCGCTGCAGGGCGTCGGCCTGGTCGGAGGCAGCTTCATGACCGGCCAGTCGCAATGGCTCTATATCGGCATCGTCACCGTGCTGGTCGGGCTGGGCGGATTGGTGTGGGCGAACCGTTCGCGCCCCTGACATTGATACTGGCCTGACATTCACATTGAAATGGATCATTGATCAGGCCGGGTACCCTTCACCGCGTTTCGGGCAACCGGCTGCAAACAAGCATTTCTCGTTTTGCATCCTCCTCAGGCAAATCCATGCTGCGGATGGCCGAGGATTTGAAAACTGATCCCTGTATTCGCGGTTAAGTATAGTAGTCTTATCGACATTACAGAAATTGGAGAGGATGATGAGCGACGGCAGCCTCCATATCGATCGCCGGCGGGGCATCCGCCTTCAATGCCGAGCGCGCTGGCTGCCCAGCTGCCTCTATGCCCTCAAGGGCGCAAAACGTCCGCCAAAATGGTCGCAGCGGCTTGAAAACGAAGCAAAATCAACGGTGCTCGGCTTGTATATCATGTCACTAGAATTTATGTGTCATGTAAGCTTGGACGCGGTGGGGACGCACGCCAGGCGTTTCACAACCGGTGGCCCTGCGCCATCGCACAACAGAGAAACGTTCGGTCTATGCTCACGAAAAAGGGCAAATACGGCCTCAAGGCGCTCGTCCATCTCGCGCGGCTGCCGGTTGGACAGCTCGCCTTCGTTGGCGATATCGCCACCGGAAACAACATTCCGAAGAAATTTCTCGATGCCATCCTGGTCGAGCTGCGCAACGCCGGCTTCGTCCAGAGCCGCAAGGGCAAGGAGGGCGGCTATCGCTTGGCGCGGCCGGCGGATGAAATCAAGATCGGCCATGTGGTGCGCGTGCTCGACGGGCCACTGGCCCCCATCCCCTGCGCCAGCCGCACCCGATATCAGCGCTGTGAAGACTGCAACGAGGCGACATGCCAAGTCCGACATCTGATGCTGGAGGTCCGGCAAGCGATCGCCGAGGTGCTGGATCAACGCAGCCTCGCCGAGATGCGCGATATCGCCGGCGAAGAAGACCTTTCGGTTGCGTTGGAGTTTCAGGCCTGAGCCGGAACCGACGGCTCCCGAGGCAATTGGTGCGCGCATGACCGGTCGCGCAAATTCGATCGTCCCGAATTCGATCATTATTGTCGGCGGCGGCGCCAGCGGCGTCGTCCTTGCCGCGCATCTCCTGAAGTTGCCCAATCCCGATCTCCGCGTCACGCTGATCGAAAAGCGTCCGCATTTCGGACAGGGCATCGCCTATTCCACGCTGCTGTCGGCGCATGTGCTGAATGTCAGCGCGGCCGGCATGAGCGCCTATGCCGACGACCCCGGCAATTTCTGGCGCTGGCTGCTTGAACGCGGCCTGGCAACTCCAGAGCAGGCGCCGGCCTATGCGCCGCGCAGCGTCTATGCCCGCTATCTGAAGGAGCTGCTGGACGAGCTCGAGGCTCGCGAGACCGGGCGTCTTCGGCTGATCCGCGAGGAGAGCCTGTCGATCTCGCCGACTGCGTCCGGGGTCGAGGTGACGCTGGCCAACGGCACCAGCGTCGTCGCCCATCTTGCCGTGCTGGCGACCGGGCATGACGAGGAGCCGGGCGCCGGCCAGGGCCACGCGATCAGGATGGGATCAGAGGCCGACACCGCGCTGGACCCCGAATCCCGAGTCCTGGTGCTGGGCACCGGCTTGAGCATGGTCGATGCCTTCCTGTCGCTCGAACAGCGCGGCCATCGCGGTGAGATCGTGGCGGTGTCGCGGCGCGGTCTGCTGCCTTCGCCGCATCGCAAGGGCAATCCGATCAAGCTCGACGTCGCCGACATTCCGCTCGGCACCCAGCTTTCCTACTTTGTCGGCTGGTTCCGCGATCTGATCCGGGAAAACCAGAAGGCCGGCATCGACTGGCGCGATGTCGTCGACGGTCTCAGGCCGTTCAACCAGAAGATCTGGCAGAACTGGCCGTCTTCGGCCAAGCGCCGCTTCGTCGAGCACACCAAGGCGTGGTGGGATATCCACCGCCATCGCATGGCGCCGGAAGTCTATGGCCGCGTCACCGAGGCGGTTCAATCGGGCCGCATCCGGCTTGTCGCCGGGCGAGTCGTCGGCATCACCGCGGGTGACGATTTCAGCGTGCAGGTCCAGTCGCGCCACACGCAAAACATCGAGACGTTCGAAGTCGCCCGCATCTACGACTGCACCGGCATCGCCAGGGACATCTCGACTACGTCGAACAGCGTGGTGCGGTCGCTGGTCGACCGCGGGCTGGCGCGGCCGGACCCGCTACGCCTTGGCCTCGACGTATCAGACAATTGCGAGGTCATCGCCAGCGACGGTACCGTCTCAGCCAAGATCCTGGCGGTCGGGCCACTGACGCGCGGCACCTTCTTCGAGATCGACGCCATTCCGGATATTCGCGTTCAGTGCGCGCGGCTGAGCCGGCGGCTGCTGGGGTGAGGCAGAACCTGTTGATGCCGGAGGGACAGCACCCCCTCTGGCCTGCCGGCCATCTCCCCCGCAAGGGGGGAGATCGGCAGTTCCGATGCCACGCGCACTCTTGCGACGGTGATGATTGGCGAAAGCAGCCGAGCGCTCAATCTCCCCCCTTGCGGGGGAGATGGCCGGCAGGCCAGAGGGGGGGGTGGGAAGGATCGCTGCAGAAGGCATTTGGGTTGGGACCACCGGCAGCGAAAGCCGGAATCCCATTCCCCGTCTGGCCAATGGATTGGCACGATCTATCTTCTTTCAGACTGCAAACGGCTGGAAAAGAAGATAGGCTGACAGCCTGCCCAAGGCGGTCGCTTGACCATGGAGCATCTGATATGAGCAAGCATAAGATCGCCGCACCCGACAGTTCCCCCTCGGGCAGTGCCCATTCGGACGGGGCCCCATCCTCAGACAGGGCAATGTCCCGCCTGCGTCCGCCCTATGCATCAGTTCTCGACCTGATCGGGCAGACGCCGGTCGTCGAGCTGACCAAATTCGACATCGGCAAGTGCCGGCTGTTCATCAAGCTCGAAAGCCAGAACCCCGGCGGCTCGATCAAGGACCGCATCGCGCTGTCGATGATTGCCGCCGCCGAAAAGCAGGGCAAGCTGAAGCGCGGCGGCACGATCGTCGAGGCGACCGCCGGCAACACCGGTCTTGGCCTCGCTCAGGTCGGCATCCCCAAGGGCTACCGCATCATTCTGGTCGTGCCCGACAAGATGTCGCGCGAAAAGATCCAGCATCTGCGCGCGCTCGGCGCAGAAGTGCGCATGACCCGTTCCGACGTCGGCAAGGGCCACGCCGAATACTACCAGGACATGGCCGAGAAGATCGCCGCCGAGCTGCCCGGCGCCTTCTATGCCAACCAGTTCGCCAATCCGGCCAACCCGCTGGCCCATGAAACCACGACCGGTCCGGAAATCTTTCAACAGCTCGATGGCGACGTCGATGCCGTGGTCGTCGGCGTCGGCTCCGGCGGCACGCTGACCGGGCTTGGCCGCTATTTCGCTGATGTCTCGCCGAAGACCGAGATGATTCTCGCCGATCCGGTCGGCTCGGTGCTGGCGCCCCTGATCAAGACCGGCAAGATGATAGAGGCCGGAAGTTGGACCGTGGAAGGCATCGGCGAGGATTTCGTCCCGCCCAATGCCGATCTGTCGCTGGTCAAGAAGGCCTACTCCATCACCGACAAGCAGAGCATGCTGGCCGTGCGCGACCTGCTTTCGCGGGAAGGCATCCTCGCCGGCTCGTCGTCCGGCACGCTGCTTTCGACCGCGCTTCGCTATTGCCGCGAGCAGACCGTATCGAAACGGGTCGTTACCTTCGTCTGCGACAGCGGCAATAAGTACCTGTCGAAAGTGTTCGACGATTTTTGGCTGGCCGAACAGGGCCTCGCCGAGCAGGAGCAGCATGGCGACCTGCGCGATCTGGTGATGCGCACACTGCGCACCGGCGACATCGTGTCTGTCGGCCCGGACGAAAGCCTGCTCAACGCCTATGGCCGCATGCGCCGTTCGGATGTCTCGCAACTGCCGGTGCTGGACGACGGCAAGCTGGTCGGCATCGTCGACGAAAGCGATATCCTCGCCCACGTCGAAGGCCCCTATGACAGCCGCTGGGACCGGTTTAAGGCCCCGGTCCGCACGGCGATGACCTCCAATTTGCACACGCTGCAGGCCAGCCAGACGCTGGACGCGCTGCTGCCGGTGTTCGACCGCAACGAAGTCGCCATCGTCTTCGATGGCGACGAATTCATCGGCCTGATAACCCGCATCGACCTGATCAACCATCTGAGGCGCGCCCGATGACCGTAAGAGAAACCCTATCGGGCAGGAACCGTCTGGCCTTCTCGACGCGCACGATCCATGGCGGCCAGAGCCACGACCCGACGACGGGCGCGGTGATGGTGCCGATCTATGCGACCTCGACCTATGGCCAGCAGAGCCCGGGCGTGCACAAGGGATTTGAATACGCCCGCAGCCAGAACCCGACCCGCTTCGCCTTCGAGCGCGCGGTGGCCGATCTCGAAAGCGGCGCAGCCGCCTTCGCCTTCGCTTCGGGGCTGGCGGCGATCGCCACCATTTTCGAACTGCTCGATTCCGGCGCCCATGTCGTCGCCACCGACGACATCTATGGCGGCACCTTCCGGCTGCTCGAGCGGGTGCGCAAGCGCTCGGCCAACCTCCAGGTCGACTTCGTCGACTTCACCGATCTCGCCGCGGTCGAGGCGGCGATCCGCCCGGAAACCAAAATGCTCTGGGTCGAGACGCCGACCAACCCGCTGCTGCGTGTCGTCGATCTCGAAGCGATCGCAGCACTGGCCAGGCGCAAAGGCGTGCTCTCGGTTGCCGACAACACCTTCTGCAGCCCCTATCTGCAGCGGCCGCTGGAACTCGGCATCGACATATCAGTCCACTCGACGACGAAATACCTCAACGGCCATTCCGACATGGTCGGCGGCGTCGCCGTGGTCGGCGACAACAAGGATCTCGTCGACCGCCTGAAATTCCTGCAGAACGCCATCGGCGCTATTTCCGGCCCATTCGACAGTTTCCTGGCGCTGCGCGGCCTCAAGACGCTGGCGCTCAGGATGGAGCGCCATTCGTCGAACGGCCAGAAGATCGCGCACTGGCTGGAAAGCCGTCCCGACATCCGCCGCGTTATCTATCCCGGTCTCCCCAGCCACCCGCAGCACGCCATTGCGAGGCGGCAGATGCATGCCTTCGGCGGCATGATCACGGTCGAGCTCGACCGCGACCTCGCCGGCACCAAACGCTTCCTTGAACACACGCAACTGTTCACGCTGGCCGAAAGCCTCGGCGGCGTCGAAAGCCTGATCGAGCACCCGGCGCTGATGACACATGGCTCGATCCCGGCCGGAAAGCGGGCGGAGATCGGGATTTCGGATTCGCTGGTGCGGTTGTCGGCTGGCATCGAGGATGGCGATGATCTGATTGCGGATCTGGATCAGGCGCTGGCGAGTTGAAGGGGGACCTGTGCCTTAGCCGTTGGATAGTGAGGTCAGTTTGAAATTTCCTGGCTGAATGGCGCATCCAACTGTGAATTGACAAAGCGACGTACCCTCGCTTTGTTATTGGGGCAACCTGGGAGGGAAGCCATGGCTTACTCGTATCGTTGCAGGGACTATCCAGGAAACGAGGCCTGTCCAGCGACGTTCACGGCAGAGACCGAGGCGGAAGTGATGAAGCACGTCGAGCTTCACGGCGCGATCGCTCATGGGGAAGACCCGAAGCAATGGTCGCCGGAAGACCGTAAACAGGTCAAGAAGCTAATTGTAGCTACCTAAATCCGCTGCTTGCACGGGCCGCGCAGCGCCCCCACCATTATCTCCAATGTTCGGCAAGCATTTAGGAGTTCAGCCCGATAGGCGACAACGACTAGTGGTGAAAACCTGACGGTTAGTACCGGGGCCGTTAGCCCGCTCAGGGTGGGAAGGAGACCTAACTCACCAGCTCTCCGACGGCGCGTGTGCGCCAGGAGCGGTCCTTCAAGCCGCTGTTATGGAACGACCTGTGTGGGCCGACAGCAGACTGGCAGCTTCAGGCTGCGGATCTTCAAGGGCGGACATTCAGGTCGGCGTGGGCATCGTCGTGAGCTGGACCCGAGGCAGACCTTTGTGTCGATCACTCGGAACGGCCGCTAGTAAACTCGAAGTGGCCATTCGCAACCGCGCAAACGGTCTCCCTGACAGCGAGGCGCTGGCGGACGTTTGGCGGAGTAAGTTTTGCGCTCGCAACCAACGCAAATTGGGGGTATCGTGGCATATCGTCGGTTGCTAATACATGAGCCGGCGACTGAGAGCGCAAGACTCCCGCACCAGACTGGGCGCGCTCGAATCCACGGCTACTCGTCGCGCTCACGAGACCATCTGCCTCTGCCGGACCTCTTTTTGCTCGGTTCCGGCCAGAATTGCCTTTTGCAATTCGGAAGAGAGGAGCGTTCCGATGCAGATCATTCAAAATCGCCGCACCTTCTTGGTCGGTCTCTCCGCGGCAGGCGGAGCGGGGCTTCTTAAGGTTCGCCCGTCCAATGCAGCTGAACCGCCCCCGGAGACGACAACCGTCCGTCTCGGGCGCTGGAACAATGCCGCCTATTGCTGGGGGGCCGTCTACCTCGCCGGAGAACTGATGCGCGCCGACGGCCTCACCGATGTTCGCTACGTGGAAGTCGACCATACCGTGGACAATTCGCAATGGCTCGCCCGGGGCGACACGGACTTCGACATGAACATGCCTTCGATGCACATCAGCCTGATCGAAGCCGGCGTGCCCATCAAGATACTCACCGGCGTGCATACGGGATGCTTCGAACTGATCGCCAACGACAGCGTTCAGCGCGTTACGGACTTGAGAGGCAAGCGAGTGGGGGTCGGCAATATCGGCTCGCACCCGCAGATACTGGTGAGCCTCATGGCCAACTACGTTGGGCTCGACCCCGCCAACGATATCAACTGGGTCGAGAGCCGCAATCCGATCCAGTCCTTCATGGACAACGAGGTGGACGCGGTCCTCTCCGCCATGCCCGAGCCGCTGATGCTGCGCGCCAAGAAAATCGGCCACACGGTGGTCAGCAACGAAGTCGATCGCCCATGGTCGCAGTACTTCTGCTGCATGGTCGCCGGCAACGCCGACTATGTGAACAAGCATCCGGCCACGACGAAGCGCGTCCTCAAGGCCATACTCACGGCCGCCGACCTGTGCGCCTCCAATCCTGAATTGGCTGCGCAAGGGCTGATCGCTCAGGGCTTCGTGCCGAACTATGACGATGCCCTCGGAACCCTGAGAGAGACCGGGCATGACAAGTGGCGCGACTACGATGCTCAGGATTCCATACGCTTTTATGCGCTGCGCATGCAGGAGACGGGCATGATCACGTCGAGCCCGCAACAGATCATCGCCAACGGAACGGATTTCCGCTTCCTCAAAGAGCTCAAGCGCGAGCTCAAGACCTGAGTGAGCAGCTTAGCTGGCTCGTTGTGCCTTTTTTTGGGAAGGAGGAGCCCATGCAGAACATCCAGAACCGCCGTCATTTTCTGGCCGGCGCTGCGGCAGCCAGCGCCGCGGGCCTTATCGGCACCTCGACACCCGCCTGGGCCGAACCGCCGCCGGAGACCACCTCCGTCCGCCTGCCGCGGTACATCGGCGGCGCCTATTGCTGGGCGGGCCTGTACCTCGCCGGAGAGATGCTGCGCGCCGAGGGGTTCACCGATGTCCGCTATGTGCAAGGTGATAAGAAGGTTGATCATTCGGCGTGGATCGCAAACGGCGAGACGGATTTCAGTGTGAATTATGTGCCGATTCATCTGGCGTCGATCGATGCAGGAGTGCCGATCAGGGTACTAAGCGGACTGCACTCCGGGTGCCTCGAACTGATCGCCAACGACAGCGTCAAAGGCATCTCGGATCTGCGGGGAAAGCGGGTTGGGGTCTTTACGCTTGATTCGCCGCAATACGTGTTGGTTTCTCTGATGGCCGCCTATGTCGGGCTCGATCCGGTCAACGACATCGAATGGGTCATCGAAGAACACAATTTTGCTGAAGGCTTCGTCGAAGGAAAGTACGATGCAGTACTCGGCCAACCGCCCCGCACGCAGGAACTTCGCTCCAGGAAAGTAGGCCACACGATCCTCAACTCGACCACCGACCCGCCGTGGTCGCAGCACTTCTGCTGCATGATTTGCGCGACTGCGGATTATGTAGACAGGTATCCGGCGGCGACAAAGCGCGTCCTGCGGTCCATACTCAAGGGCGCCGACCTCTGTGTCTCAGATCCCTCGTGGACTGCAGGGCAGCTCGTCGATCGAGGTTTCGTCCCCAGCTACGAACTCGCGCTGCAAACGCTTGGCGACATCCGGTACGACAGATGGCGGGATTTCGATGCCGAAGCCTCGATGCGCTTCTACGCGCTGCGCATGTACGAAACGGGCATGATCAAGTCGACCCCGCAAGAGATAATCGGCACCGGAACGGATTGGCGCTTTCTCGATCAACTAAAGCAGGAGTTGAAGACGTAGGCAATCGCCGACACGCCGTGCCCCATCAGGGAAGGAGAGGCTAATGCAGATCATCCAGAACCGCCGTCATTTCCTGGCCGGCGCTGCGGCCGTAGGCGCCGCGGGACTTATCGGCACGACGACACGAGCGCAGGCCGAGGCGCCGCCCGAAGTCACCAGCGTCCGTTTGCCCGCGTTCCCCAATGTCTCAGATTGCCAGGCGGCCATGTACGTTTCGGAGGAGCTGCTGCGCGCCGAAGGCATCATGGACGTACAGTTCGTAACATCGGGCACGGGTCCGGATTCCGCGGACTGGATAGCGAATAACGAACTGGATTTCGATTGGAACTTCCCGCCCGCACATATCCGCTCGATCGCCAACGGCGTGCCTATCACGGTACTGGCTGGCATGTATGCAGGCTGCCTCGAACTGTTCGCGAATGACAGCATCCGCAGCGTTAAGGACCTTAAGGGCAAGCGCGTTGGCGTCGATGCAATTTTTGGGGCTCCCCACATGCTCCTGGTGATCATGACGGCAAGCGTCGGGCTTGATCCGAACAACGACATCAACTGGATTGCCACCCCGAACTTCAACCCAGTGGAAATGTTTGCCGCCGGCAAGATTGATGCATTTCTCGCTGGACCACCCCAACCGCAGGAAATGCGTGTCAGGAAACTGGGCCATGTGATTCTAAACACGAGCATCGACCGCCCGTGGTCGCAATACTTCTGTTGCATGCTCTCTGGAACTTCGGATTTTGTTCAAAGGTATCCAGTGGCGACGAAGCGCGTGCTGCGCGCCATGCTGAAGGCCGTCGACCTCTGTGTGTCTGATCCAGAGCAAGTGGCCAGAGTCGTGGTCGAAAAGCGCTTCGCTAGCAGCTACAACTACGCGCTGCAGGCGATGACCGATGCGCGCTTTGACAAATGGCGGGAATACGATGCGGAGGATACGATCCGCTTCTACGCCCTTCGCATGCAGGAGACGGGCATCGTCAAGCCGGGCCCGCAAACGATCATCACCGAAGGAACTTACTGGCGCTTTCTCGACGAGCTCAAGCGTGAGCTGAAGACGTAGACCTATCGCCGACACGCGGTGCCTTTTTCAAGGGAAGGAGAGACTCGTGCAGATTGTCCAGAACCGTCGCCGTTTCCTCACAGGCCTGTCCGCGCTCGCAGGTGCGGGTCTTGCAAGGGGCCGCAACGCGGCCGCCGCCGAAGCGGCACCTGAAACCACGGTCGCCCGCTTTGCGGCGGCGCCGGGTATCTGCATCGCTCCGCAGTACGTCGCCGAGGATCTGATCCGCGCAGAGGGGTTCTCGGATTTTGGCTTCGTGGCCGCCGACGCCGGTATCGCCCAGACCGAGATGCTGGCGCGCGGCGACATCGATTTCGGCATAGACTTTGCCACGGCCCTAATCATTCCGGTCGACACTGGCGCCCCGGTCAAGGTGATCTCCGGAGTACATGTCGGCTGCTACGAGTTGTTCGGACGCGAGGACATCAAGAGCATCGCGGATCTCAAGGGCCGCAAAGTCGGCGTCGGCGGCAATCTGTCGTCGGATCCGCATATCTTCGTCAGTGCGATGGCGACCCATGTCGGCCTCGATCCGCAACGCGACATCGAATGGATCGTCGGCGAAGCAAAGCCGGCGGAGCTCTTCGCCGAGGGCAAGGTCGACGCCTTCCTGGCTTTTCCGCCTGAGGCTCAAGACCTCCGCGCCCGCAAAGTCGGTCACGTCATCCTCGACAGTTCCAAGGACCGGCCGTGGTCGCAATATTACTGCTGCATGCTGGCGGTCAACGCCTCCTATGCCGAGAAAAATCCAGCTGCCACCAAGCGCGTCATCCGGGCTGTCATCAAATCGGCCGACATCTGCGCGGCCGAACCGGAACGGGTGGCACGCCTCCTGGTGGATGGCGGACACACCGAACAGTACGACTACGCCGTGCAGTCGCTCCGCGAGCTCCCATACTCTAATTGGCGTGACTTCGATCCCGAGGACACGATGAGGTTCTTCTCGCTGCGGCTGCATGAAGCCGGGATTGTCAAGTCGAGCCCAAACGAGATCATCGCGAACGGCACGGATTGGCGCCTTTTCAACGAGGTCAAGCGCGAGATGAAAACGTGAGCGAGTGGCCGGCGCGCATCTTGCTGCTGGCGCTGATGGCCGGGCCGGCACACGCGCACGACGCGCCGCACGACGAGCGCCTGCCGACGATCGGACAGGCGCCGGACTTTACCTTGGTATCGCAGGACGGTGTGCGAGTGTCGCTGCACGACTTTCGCGGCAAGGTGGTCGCCGTCTCATTTATCTATACGTACTGTACCGACGTCTGCCCCATGCTGACTGCCCATATGGCCAGCGTGCGGGAAAAGTTGGGTAGTGCGTTCGGACCTAAAATCGCCTTCGTTTCGATCACCGTCGACCCGGAGCGCGATACGCCCGATGTTTTGAAGGAATATGCGCAGAATTTTGGCGCCGATCTGAAGGGCTGGTCGTTTCTTACCGGTGATCCGGCGATTGTCCATGAGGTTGGACGGAAATACGGGGTCATCGCGAAGAAGGCGGCGAACGGCGATGTCGACCATACCTTGTTGACGTCGCTCGTAGACCCCGATGGCATCTTGCGCGTACAGTATCTTGGCGTCCGGTTCGACCTGGAGGAGTTTCGGGGTGACCTTCTCAGCCTCTTGGACGAATCCAAATAGCATAACGAACCGGCTCGTTGGCTGGGTTGCCCGGTTGCCGGCACGCGTCCAGACCAAGCTCTTGATCGCGTTTCTGTCGATCGTCGGCCTGCTGATCGTGCTCGGGGCAGTCGGGTTGCAGGTGCTGAGTGGGGTCAATGATCAAACAAACGAGCTGATCAAGCTGCAGCGCCGGATAGCAGCCTATCACCAGGTCCAGCACGATACGACCACCCAGCTCTACGGCATCTCCACCGCCCTTTTGCTTCAGGACGACCGGATGCTGGATGCGGCGCTGCGCCAGCTCAACCAGTTCGGCTACGACCTCGACCGCATGGAGTTCGTCGCCGAGAGTGAGGCGGAAGTGCTCGGTCAGGTCCGGCAAGAGTACGAACGGCTTACAGATGGGGTGACGCACGTGGCAGAGCTCGTCCGCGCCGGCCGCACTGAGGAGGCGCGCAAGGTTCAGCTCGATAAAATCATACCGTCGGCTGATCGCCTTGAGCGGCTGACAAACCAGCTGGTCAACATGGCCGAAGCCGACATGGTGGCGGCCATCGAAACGACCGAGGGTGCGTACGGCACGTCCAGACTGATCGTGGCCTCGTTTGCGGTGGGCAGCATCCTGCTGGCGTTGGGGCTCGGCTACATCATCTCCTGGTCATTGATCGAACCGGTCAAGAAGATCGAGACGCGTCTCAGCCAGATAGCGGCCGGCGACTTCGCCCAACAGGTTGCCGTCGCCAACCGGGACGAGCTGGGAGCGCTTGCGGACAATGTCAACCAGACATCCGAGCAGCTGGGCCGCCTGTATCGGGAGATTGAGACGCGCACCCAGCAGCTCGATGAAGCTCTTCAGCAGCAGACAGCTACTGCAGACGTTCTGAAGGTCATCAGCCGCTCGACCTTCGATCTGCAGGTCGTGCTCGATACGTTGGTGGAATCGGCTATCAGGCTCTGCCGTGCCGACAAGGGTGGTATCGTGCAGTCGCTGGATGGCGTATTCCGCTATGTGTCGGCGCATGGCTACCCGCCCAGTTTCCGTGCTTATGTGGACGCCAATCCAACTCCGGCCCTTGCCGCAGGCCGAGGCTCCGCCGTAGGGCGCGTAATCGAAGAACGGCGGATCGTCCAAATCGAAGACGTGACGGCTGATCCGGACTACCGCGTTGCCTTGATCGCCGAGGCAGGCGGCTTCCGCACCGTCCTCGCTGCCCCGCTGTTGCGGGAAGGTGATCTCGTTGGCGTATTCGTCATGACGAGGGTTGAGCCGCAACCTTTCAATCCCAAGGAGATCGCCCTCGTCGAGACATTCGCCGACCAGGCCGTGATCGCCATCGAGAATGCGCGGCTCTTCGAGGAGGTGCAGTCACGGACTCGCGAGCTTGCCGCGTCTGTTGGTGAGCTCGAGGCTCTTGGTGAGGTGAGCAAGGCGGTCAATTCGACGCTGGATCTCGACACGGTGCTGAAGACGATCGTTGCCAAGGCGGTCCAGTTGTCGGAAACGGATGCTGGCACCATCTACGTGTTCAGCAGCACGCGGCAGCAATTCCGTCCGCGCGCAAACTTCGGTATGAGCGATGAGCTTATCGCCGCAGTCTCGCACCAGACGATCGGGCTGGCCGACATGGGGATCGGCGACGCGCCCGGGCGCTGCATGCCGGTGCAGTTTCCCGACCTCAGCGAGGAGACCTCATCCTTCCTTGTAAGAAAGACGATCGTCGACGCCGGATATCGCGGTATCCTGATCGTTCCGCTGCTGAGGCCCAACAAGATCGTCGGTGCACTGGTCGTCAGGCGCCACAAGCCAGGTGCCTTCGATGAGCAAGTTGTCCACCTGCTGGAGACCTTCGCAGCCCAATCGGTGCTCGCGATCCAGAATGCCAAGCTGTTCCGCGAGATCGAGGAGAAAGGCCGGGAGCTGGAGGCAGCCAGCCGCCACAAGTCCCAGTTCCTCGCGAATATGAGCCACGAGCTCAGGACACCGCTCAATTCGGTCTTGGGCTTCACAGAACTGCTGGTCGACGGCATCTACGGCGAACTCCCGGACAAGGCAAAGACGACCGTCGCGCGCGTGCAGGCAAACGGCCGTCACCTCCTCGGGCTCATCAACGACGTACTCGACCTTTCCAAGATCGAGGCCGGCCAGCTCACGCTGGCGATCGAGGACTACTCCGTCGGGCAGATTGTTCGATCGACCGTGACGGCTGTCGAGCCGCTGGCACGAGCGAAGGGTCTTGAGCTTTCGACGACTGTTGCCGAGAACCTTCCAATCGGCCGTGGGGACGAACGCCGTTTGACGCAGGTCCTGCTCAACCTTGCAGGCAATGCCGTCAAGTTCACCGAAACGGGTGCGGTCGACATCCTTGCCGATGCGGTCGACGGGCACTTCGAGGTGACCGTCCGAGACACCGGTCCCGGCATCGCGTCCAAGGACCAGGCTCTCATCTTCGAAGAATTCCAGCAGGTCGACAACAGCAGTACTAGGCAGAAGGGCGGTACGGGTCTTGGCCTGGCGATCTCGAAGCGCATCGTCGAAATGCATGGCGGAACCATAGACGTCGAGTCCGTGATCGGGTCAGGGTCGACATTCCGTCTGAAGGTACCAATCCGGGTGAATGAGGACGTGAGGGCCGCATGAGCAAACGAATCCTGATGGTGGAAGACACCGAGGACAACCGCCAGATCATCCGCGATCTCATTGCCACCACCGAATACGAATTGATCGAGGCGGCGGACGGCGCCGCCGGCATCGCTGCAGCCGGAGCGCACAAGCCAGACCTGATCCTTATGGACATTCAGCTCCCGGTGATTGACGGGTACGAAGCCGCTCGCCGCATCAAGGCCGACCCGGCGCTCCGGCACATTCCGATTATCGCCGTCACCTCCTACGCGTTGTCGGGCGACGAGGCGAAAGCCCTTGCTGCTGGGTGCGATGGTTACATTGCCAAGCCATTCAGTCCGCGCCAGCTGCTTTCCGAGATTCGCGGGTTCCTTTCTTGAGGGAGGCAGCGCCGTGCACGATCCGCCTCGCATTCTCGCGGTCGACGATACTCCGGAAAACCTCGAGATCCTGCGCATGCGCCTCGAGGCGAATGGCTACGAAGTTGCAACCGCCGCCGACGGTGAAGAGGGGCTTGCGAAAGCCCGCGAACTCACGCCGGATCTGATCCTGCTCGACATCATGATGCCGAAGCTCGACGGCATCAGTGTGGTACGCATGCTCAAGCACGATCAATCGCTGCGATCGATCCCCGTTATTCTGGTCACCGCGAAAGCCGACACGCGCGACGTGGTCGAGGGGCTGGACGCCGGTGGCGACGACTATCTGACTAAGCCCTTCGAGCACAGGGCGCTGTTAGCGCGGGTGCGCTCGATGCTGCGCCAGAAGGCGCTTCACGACACTGTCGCGAGCCAAGCCAAACGCCTTGAGGACCAAGCCACGCAACTTTCCGACTGGAATCGCTCGCTCGAGCAAACCGTGGCTGAGCAGGTGACGGAGCTCGAGCGAATGGCGCGGCTTAGGCGGTTCCTGCCCGAACAGGTCGCCGACCTCATCGTTGCGGCGGGCAATGGAGATGCGCTCTTGCAGAGCCACCGTCGAGAAGTGACCGTTGTCTTTTGCGATTTGCGCGGCTTTACAGCCTTCGCGGAGACCGCCGAACCCGAAGAAGTCATGACAGTTCTTGCCGAGTATCATTCCTGTCTTGGTGAACAAATTGTCCGCCACGAGGGGACTCTCGAGCGGTTCGTGGGCGACGGTATCGTCGTGGTTTTCAACGATCCACTGCCATGCGCCGACCACAGCGAGAGAGCTGTCTCAATGGCTGCTGCGATGCGCGACGCGATTGACGGGCACTCAGAGCGATGGCGCAAGCGGGACTATTTGCTTGGCTTTGGGATTGGCATTGCCAGGGGCCACGCAACCATCGGGCGCATCGGTTTTGATCGGCGCTCGGACTATGCCGTCATTGGCACTGTGTCGAACCATGCCGCCCGATTGTGCGAGGCCGCCAAGTCCCGCCAGATTCTCGTTAGCCAACGGGTCCTCGGCGCTGTCGAGTCGCTGGTCGAATCCGTTCTTGTTGGCGAACTGACGCTGAAGGGTTTTCGCCGCCCGATGCCTGCCTATGAAATCGTACGGTGGATCGGTCGGCCAAGCTCACGTTAGACGCACTCCGGTCTCTTTTGGACGATACGGCCCGTCGAACCGTCGGCACAAAGCATCCCAGTCATCGACCGATCTCGAAATCGCCGCAACGGGGAGAAAGCGGTCGTTCCGCGAGTAACAACCTAATGGCAGCCCTATGGCCGCGACCATGACCTCCAGCATTGTCACCCGCGATGTCCGCTTCCGGGCGGAGGCAAAGGTTGCCTCTATGGTGGAGATGCGGCGCATTGCTGCTCGGCAGCCTAGGGCCGAAAGCGGACTGGCAGCTTCGGGCATCAAAAAACGATGGCAGACATTCAATCAGGTGGGATTGAAGTCTCTAACTGACCCTAGCGCGGACGTTCCCGCAATCAAACCGGAACGTCTCGAAGGGCTGGGAAGCTGACGTTGCCCTGCGGCAGAAGCCATCAAACATCGACTTTGCGCGGGATTTTCATGCCGCTGACACAGCGGCAATCGGGCCTCAAGTCAGAAAGAAAGCGGTCACCAACAACGCTGCCCTATTCGCATATTTGATTCTTTTGCCCGGCGGTGTCCGGCGCTATAATCAGCGATCGCTAAAATTAGGACGGAGCAGCTGTAGAACCAGAAAAGCGCCCGTCTTTGGGCCGGGGACCAACCATGGGAGGCAAAACATGCTCAGCGCCTTATGCAAGGCTTGCGCAGTGGTCCTTTTGTCAGGGAACTGTGCTTTCGCCCAATCGGATCTGATAGAGCCAAAGGCTGGAACGTGGAAGACGTGGGTGATCACGTCGGGCGAGGACTTTCGAGTCCCGCCCCCGCCTGACGCCGCCGCCGCCGCAGCCGAATTGGCGCAGATGCGGGATCTCTTGGCGCAAAAGGATCCGGCTGCCGCCGACAAAATTACCTTCTGGGACGCCGGCTCGCCTGGGTACCGATGGATCGATCTGGTCAACAATCGCCTTCTCGAAAACCAGCAGATTCCAAATGCGCACCGCGTCTACACCTATTTGACGATGGCGATGTACGATGCCACCATCGCTGCGTGGGACGCGAAGTACTTCTACAATCGTCCGCGCCCGAGCGAGGCGGATGCCGCACTGTCGGTTGTGCTGCCTACGCCGCGGAGTCCCTCCTATCCATCGGAGCATGCCGCAGCCGCCGGAGCCGCCGCGACCGTTCTGTCCTATTTCTTTCCAGACGAGACGTCGTCGTTCGAGGCAATGGCCGAAGAAGCGGCACAGTCCCGTGTCCTTGCCGGTGTCCAATTCCCGAGCGATTCTTCCGCCGGCCTCGAATTGGGGCGACGGGTGGCTGAACAGGTGATTGCGCGGGCAAAGGCCGATGGCTCCGATGCAGCGTGGGCCGGTACTGTTCCGACCGGGCCGTGCATGTGGGTCGGGAACAAACCCGCCAATGTAACCATGCCAAACTGGAAGCCGATCGTGCTGGCAGCACCCGATGAATTCAGGCCGCCAGCGCCGCCCGACTGCCAGTCCCCGGCCGTAAAGGCCGAGATGGATGCAATCCGGCAGTTTGAACGAAAATTCCCTAACAGCTACAAAGCGTTCTACTGGCAAAGCCCATCCGGCCTGTTCACCGACTGGTACGACTATGCCAGCAAGTGGATGTTCGAGGACAAGACGGATACGAACCCGCCGCGCGCCGCGCGGGCTTACGCGATGCTCGCAACGGTCTACTACGACGCCTACATTGCAAGCAACGACGGGAAGTACGCTTATTGGTACCTGCGGCCCCACATGCTTGATCCGAGCATCACTCCCCTGTTTGCGGTGCCGGCCCATCCCAGTTATCCGTCCAACCACTCCACTCTTTCAACTGCTCGATGCGAGGTCCTGGCATACCTGTTTCCCAGCCATGCGGAATTCATCCGCAAGGTTGGCAAAGAGGCCGGCGATTCGCGCGTCTGGGCCGGCATCCACTACGAGATGGACAACAAGGCAGGTGCCGCACTCGGCAAAGCGGTCGCGGAGAAATTCATCGAGCGGGCGAGAAAGGACGGAGCCGACTAGCGGAAGGAGAGGACACCTGCTCGACCCGTTCGGAACCTTCTTTGCCGATCGCCGGTCGAGGCCAAGGGTAGAACGGAACTTTGTTCGCCACGTATCAGAAAGTTGCGGGCCCCACGCGCCTTAATCTTCTGACGCTTTGTGGACCTGAGACGCAACAAGGCTTCCAAGTTGCCGTTCCCCTACGCCCCGATCCATAGATCCGTTTCGGAGTCGACTCGTGACATTGGCTGCGTCCGGCGCAAACGTCTGCAGGTGGCGCAACCGCGACCTCAGCGTGGCATCAGCAATATCCGCATGTGGTAGGCGGTCAAGTCGGTCGGAATGACCCGGCCATTCGCTACACGCAAGACATAGGTCGCCTCGGGGTCAAAATGGTATTCCGTTTCGGGTACCAAGCGTCAGGTTTTAACCACTAGGCGCGGTGGAATTTTCAAACTGACCCACCACCGTCCGTTGACCTGAGTGGCATCCGGCGGAATTGTGGCCTTCCCTGCAATTGCCGACAGGCCGGTTGAAGTCATGACCACTCGAGAGCGAGACCAATCGATGGCAGCCGACACTCCGCTCACCTTCGCGGTGCTGGTCTTCCCCGGCTTTCCGATGATGGCGTTCAGCTCGGTGATCGAGCCGCTGCGTGCCGCCAATGTGCTGGCAAAGCGGGACTGCTACCGCTGGATCATCGTCGGCGCCGCCGCAGGCCCGGTCGAGGCCTCGAACGGCGTCGTCATCCAGCCCGGCTTTTTTGCCGGCGATGCGCCGAAGGTCGACCGCATCGTCGTCTGTTCGGGCGGCGACGCCGACCATCTCGTCGCCGACGACGCGGTGAGCTGGATCCGCAGGAGCCTGCGCGGCGGCGCTCATATCGGCGCGGTGGCGGATGCTGCCTTCTTTCTGGCCCGGGCCGGCCTGCTCGACGGCCATGCCTGCACCTTGCACTGGACGAGCCAGGCGGCGTTCACCGAGGCGTTTCCGGACATCGAGTTGAGGCGCGATCTCTACGTCATCGACCGCAAGCGCTTCACCTCGGCCGGCGGCGTCGGCAGCCTCGACATGATGCTGGAGATCATCACCAACGATTTTGGCGCCGAACTCGCGGCCGGCGTCGCCGAATGGTTCGTGCACAGCCCGCTGCGCTCCAGCGTCGACCGCAAGCTGATGCCGCTGCGTTTACGCACCGGCGTCCAGAACGAACTGGTGCTGTCGGCCATCGCCATCATGGAGGATGCGGTGGAGGAGCGGCTCGGCATGGCGGATCTGGCGGAAAAGCTCGGCGTCTCCTCCGACAAGCTCGAACGAAACTTCCGCTCCGAGCTCAGCATCTCGCCCAACGGCTATTACCGCCGCCTGCGGCTGAAACGCGCCGCCGACCTCCTGGCGCATTCGACGCTGATGGTGCGCGACGTGGCGCTCGCCTGCGGTTTTGCTTCGATGTCGAGCTTTGCCCGGGCATTTCGGGAGGAGCATGGCCATGCGCCGAAGGTGGCGCGCAGGCATTAGGGCGTGGTCGCACTAGGCGCGCCTTGCCGAGTTCCTTCCCACCCCCTCTGTCCTGCCGGACATCTCCCCCGCAAGGGGGGGAGATTGGCTGTTGCCCCCGTTTCGCCAATCTCGGACGTCGAAGAAGAGGCATAGCACGCGAAGCTGCCGATCTCCCCCCTTTGCGGGTCCCTTGCGGGGGAGATGGCCGGCAGGCCAGAGGGGGGTGCTGTCCCTCCAGCGCCTCTGCGGCATCCCGCACAACATCTGCGGTATCCCGCACAGCCTCTGAACGACGCCTGGGTCATCTTCCCCGCTTCAGGAGGCACCCCATGAGCATTGTCGTGTTCGACCCCGACAGCACTGAGGACGTCGACTTCAAAGACCGCATGCGCCACCCGGCGGCGGCCGATCCGGCCGGCGGCATGTGGCTGTCCGACACCGAGCCGTCCTTCATCGATGCGGACGCGCTGCGCAAGGGGCGGCTGGCGAAGCTGCGCGACTGGATGCGCGAGGCCGGTTATGGCGCCGTCGTGCTGTTCGATCCCTATAACCAGCGCTACGCCACCGGCTCGCGCAACATGTTCGGTTATTTCCTACGCAACTCGACCCGCTACTTCTTCATCCCGACCGAAGGGCCGATCGTGCTGTTCGAATATCCGCAGAGCTATCATGTCTCGATGGTGCTCGACACGATCGACGAGGCGCGGCCGTCCAAGCTGGTGTGGTCTTCGGTGTCGGGCCGCGACGACGAAACCGCGGGTCCCTTCGCCGACGAAATCGCCGAACTGCTCAAGGCGCATGGCGGCGGCTCGATGAAGCTCGGCCTCGACCGCTGCGGCCATCTGCAGGCGCTGGCGCTGGAGAAGCGCGGCTGCGAGGTCCGGGATTGCCAGGGCGAGATCCTCGCCGTCCGGGCGGTCAAGACGCCCGAAGAAGTAAAGTGCCTGCAGGTGTCGATGGCCGGCGCCGAGGCCGCCGTCTATGCGGTGCGCGAGGCGATCAGGCCCGGCGTTTCCGAAAACGATCTGTTCGCCATCATGTATCACGAGGTGATCCGGCAAGGCGGCGAATTCATCGAAACCCGGCTCTTGACCTCGGGCCAGCGCACCAACCCATGGTTCAACGAAGCCAGCGGCCGCAAGATCAGGCCGGGCGAACTTTTGGCGTTGGATACCGATACGATCGGCTGCTACGGCTATTATTCGGACTTCTCGCGCACCTTCCGCTGCGGCCCGGGCAAGCCGACGGATTATCAGAAATCGCTTTACCGCATGGCCCACGACCAGGTTCAGCACAACATCTCGATCGTGAAGCCGGGCATGGCGTTTCGCGAGATTGCCGAAAAGGCCTGGAAGATCCCGGACCGCTTCGTCGACCAGCGCTATACGTCTGTCATGCACGGCGTCGGCATGCACGGCGAGACGCCGTTCATCGCGCACGCCATGGACTACGAGACCTACGGCCGTGACGGTTTTGTCGTGCCCGGCATGGTGGTCAGCGTCGAGAGCTATATCGGCGAGAAAGGCGGCCGCGAGGGTGTCAAGCTCGAGGACGAGATCCTGGTCACGGAGACCGGCACCGAACTTCTGTCGCGCTTTCCCTATGAGGACGATTTTCTGGAGAAACAAGTTTGACGCTCGTTCCCTCGCACAGAAGTTTTGATAGCCGGATGCGTTTGACCGGTCGCACGCTTTGGCGACTGTCGCAAACACCCTTCGCTTCGTCATCCCAGGGTCTCCGCGACGGAGCTTCGCTCCTGCTTCGCCCTGGGATGACGAAGCTGGCTAGGCGTCAGCCAATCTCCACGGCTTGCGGTAGCCCACCGAAAGGAACAGCGTTGGCCGGGAAGGCAGGCGCGGTCGCATGAAAACGCACATTTCCATCAAACGCGGCACGGCTGCCGCGGTGTTCGTCGACCTCCAGGAGGAGCATCGGCAGGACAAGCGCTATCTGGTCGAAGGTTTCGCCGACATCCTCGCCAACGTCCAGCGCCTGCAGGCGGCGGCGCGGGCCAACGATGTGCTGCTCTACCATTCGGCCTATATCGTCGATCTCACCAGGGAGGCGCGGCGGTTCCATCCGGTCGATGCGAATGGCAGGTCGGCTTTCTCCGACAAGGACGATCCGCTGACGGCGATCTGTCCGGAAGTGGCGCCGGTCGCCGGCGAGATGATGCTGGTCAAGACCGAGGCCAGCGCCTTCGGTGCGGGCCCTGCCGCCGGCCGGCTCAAGGCCGAAGGGATCGAGTGGCTGGTCGTTGCCGGCGTATGGACCGAGGCCTGCATCGACGCCACCGTCAGGGATGCGGTGTCATCAGGCTTTCGGGTGCTGCTGGTCAAGGATGCGTGCGGCAGCGGCAGCACGGCAATGCACCAGACCGCCATCCTCAACCTTGCCAACCGGCTCTATGGCGGCGCCGTCACCACCACCGACGGCGCCTGCCGGCTGATGGCAGGCGAGACGGTCGATGCATGGCAGGTCGTGGGCTCGGTGCCTTTGCGCTTCACCTATGAAAACGCCGCCCGGCTATACGACGAACTCTGACACTTCCAGGGTCCAGAAACAAGGGTCCGGAAGGATGGCCACGACTGTCGATCAGCCCGAAACAAAACGGGAAAAATACGCGACGCTGCTCGACCCGGCGCTGTGGACCTATATCGACCGGGTCAACGCATGGTATCCGCCCGAAATGGATCTGCCGGTCGACAAGCAGCGGGCGGTCTATGACGCGATGTGCCGGGCATTCCACGAAGGCACTCCCGCAGGTGTCGAAGCAAGCGACGGCACGGTTGTTGCCGGCGGCCATGCGGTCGCGATCCGGCACTACCAGCTGGCAGGCAAGGCGCCGCAAGCGATGGTCGTCTATTATCACGGTGGCGGCTTTGTGCTTGGCGGGCTCGACAGCCATGACGACATCTGCGCCGAGATCTGTGCCGGCACCGGCTTTGCGGTCTTATCCGCCGACTACCGGCTGGCGCCCGAACATCTGCATCCGGCCGCCTTCGACGATGCGCTGGCGGTGTTCGAATGGGCGGCGACAAGCGGGCTGCCGGTTGTGCTGTGCGGCGAGAGCGCCGGCGGCAATCTTGCCGCAGGGGTGGCGCACGCGGCGCGCCGACATCCTCGCGCCGCAATTGGCCAGGTGCTGGTCTACCCCGAGCTGGGCGGTGACGAGAGCGCCGGCTCCTATGTTGAGCACGCCGAGGCGCCGCTGCTCACCCTCAGCGACATCGAATTCTATCGCCAGGTCCGCTCCGGCAAGGCACAGTCGCCGGACGACCCGACCTTCCTGCCGCTGCACGACAGCGACTTCTCCGGCCTGCCGCCGACGGTCATCGTCACAGCGCAATGCGATCCGCTGTCATCGGACGGCGAGGCCTATCGCGACCGCATCCTTGCCGCCGGCGGCCGCGCCTGGTGGTACGAGGAGCAGCGCCTCGTGCACAGTTTCCTGCGCGCCCGCAAAACCGTGCCGCGGGCCGGCGAAGCGTTCACCCGCATCGTCGCCGCCATCGCCACGCTCGGCAAGGGCGACTGGTTGTAGGGAATCCGCGAACGCCCCCTCATCCGGCCGCTTCGCGGCCACCTTCTCCCCGAGGGGAGAAGAGATCGCCCACGCCGGTGCCAGCCTCTTCTCCCCGCCGGGGAGAAGGTGGCCCGAAGGGCCGGATGAGGGGGCCTTACAAGCACCCCACTCCACCTCTGCGGAACAGCGCACAACAACTGCGGAAACCCGAACACTTCCCCGCTAAAACCCGCACTATCATTGCCCATGGCCAAAGGCGCCCGGCGGCCGCATCCGCCCCCGCGACACGGTCGGCCGGGCGCCGACAGGGAGGATTCGACGATGAAGTTCATGTTGACCGACAGAGCGTTGCATCCGCAGGCCGAGCCCGTCGCCGCCGGCTTCAAAAAAGGCGGCATGAACCGGCGCGAATATCTCGCTACCATGGCAGCACTTGGCGTCAGCGCCGCCGGCGCGCTGGCGCTTGGCGGCCTCGCGCCCTCCCCGGCCCGGGCGCAGGAGCCGAAGCGCGGCGGCGTCTTGCGCGTCGCCATGAACGTCAAGGGCTGGAAGGACCCGCGCACCTTCGATGGCGTCGAAATGTCCAACGTCGCCCGCCAGTGCAACGAGTATCTGGTGCGCTGGAACCGCGATTTCACCTTCGAGCCGTGGCTGCTCGAGAGCTGGGAGACCAGCGACGACGCCCGCGTGCTGACGCTGCATGTCCGCAAGGGCATCACCTGGTCGAACGGCGACACCTTCAATGCCGACGATGTCGTCCACAATCTGACGCGCTGGTGCGATGCGAGCGTTGCCGGCAATTCGGTCGCCGAGCGCATGGGGGCGCTGGTCGACGCCACCACCAAGAAACCCATCGACGGCGGCATCGAGCGCGTCGACGACTTTACCGTCCGGCTCAATCTGCCGAAGCCCGACATTTCGCTGATTGCCGGCATGACCGACTATCCGGCGCTGATCATGCATCGCAGCTACGATGGCGACGGCGATCCGCTGAAGGCGCTGGCGATCACCACGGGACCTTGCGAGCTGGTGGCATGGGACGCCGAAGTCGGCGCCGAGGTCCGCCGCAAGGACAGACCGTGGTGGAAAGGCGACTTCTGGCTCGACGGCATCCAATGGGTCGACTACGGCTCCGATCCCAATGCGATGTTTTCGGCATTTGAATCGGGCGAGATCGACACCAACCACGAAACCGCCGCCGATACGGTTTCGCAAACCGATGCCATGGATCTGAGCAATTCGGAACTTGCAACCGGCTCGACCATCGTCGCGCGTTTCAACGTCGGCAATCCGCCCTATGACGACGTCAGGGTGCGGCGGGCCGCCCAGCTCGCCGTCGACAATGCCGCGATCCTGAAGATCGGCATGGACGACAGGGGCAAGCCGGCCGAGAACCACCATGTTGGGCCGATGCATACCGAATACGCCGATATCGGGCCGGCCGTCCGCGACGTCGACGAAGCCAAGGCGCTGCTTGCCGAGGCCGGCAAGTCCGACCACGAATACGACCTGATCTCCGTCGATGTCGACTGGCAGAAGAACACCGGCGACGCTATCGCCGCGCAGATGCGCGACGCCGGGCTGAAGGTCAAACGCACCGTGCTGCCGGCGGCGACGTTCTGGAACGACTGGAGCAAATATCCCTTCTCCTGCACCGAGTGGCTCGGCCGGCCGCTGGGCGTCCAGGTGCTGGCGCTGGCCTACAGATCGGGTGCTGCCTGGAACGAGACCGCTTATGCCAATCCGGAGTTCGACGCCTTGCTCGACAAGGCGCTGGCCACACCCGACGCCGGAGCCCGCAAGGAGATCATGGCCAAGATCGAGCAGAATCTGCGCGATTCCGGCATCATCATCCAGCCCTATTGGCGCTCGGTCTACCGGACGTTCCGCAAGGGCGTGCATGGCTGCGAGCAGCACCAGTCGCTGGAGCAGCATTTCGACAAGGTTTGGCTCGAGGCGTGATAGCGGGTGCCGTCCCTCCAGCCTCTCAAGACCTGGGTTCCTCGCCCACGCGAAGCGGGGGAGAGGTGGCCGCGAAGCGGCCGGAGAGGGGGCTTTCGTAGAGCGCGGTTCCCCCTCTCCGTGGGGCGGGGGCGCCGCCCCCCAAAACCCCCCCCACGGGGGGGGGGGGGGCC
>NZ_JBVVQY010000034.1:0-23607 GCF_055811615.1 Mesorhizobium sp. WSM4807 | reverse complement strand
CCCCTGTCGCTGCCCCATTTTTGCCACTGGTTGGGGGGGGGGGGGGGGTGGGGGGGCCCCCCCCCCCCCCCCCCCCCCCCGGGGGCCCCCCCCCCCGGCGCGGGGGGGGGGGGGGGGCCCCCCCGCGCCCGGAGAGGGGGCTTTCGTAGAGCGCGGTTCCCCCTCTCCGTCTCGGCTTCGCCGAGCCACCTCTCCCCCACTCTCGTGGGGGCGAGGAACCCAAGCTGGAATGAAGCCGCTTTCCCCCCAATCTCGGAGCATTGACGATCATCGCGCCACACGGATCAGCGAGCGGCGCCCGATTTTGAAATCTCCTGTCCGAGGCGCACCGATTCCCGCACCAGCAGGTCCGGATCCTCGCGCCGGGTGCGGTGATTGTTGATCGCCACACGCAATTTGGCATTCAGCAGTCGATTGCAACGGCCGCCAGCCATCGCTCAAGCGATGGACCAGAAGCCCTTGTGTGAGCTCCTGCTCGCCAGGAGTTAGGCTGCGACTTCCCGGATCGCTCGCGCAAAGACGGGCAAAGAGCGCTCCACCATGCCGTCGTTTGCAGTCAAACTGATCCGCAGACGTCCAGGCAATTGGGCGACGCTGCCGGGCAGCACCCAGACACCGTCAGTTGCGAGGCGTGCCGCGAAGGCCATGTCGTCCGGTATTGGGGAGCGTGGAATGAGATAGAAGGTACCTTCAGGCACCGGCAGGTCGTATCCCGCTGCCCTCAAGCCTTCGACCATGCGATCGCGGCGCCGCGCGAGGGCTGCGACATCTATGCTGAGCTTCTCGAGATCAGGCAGTGCCCGCTGCAGGGTACGGCCGGCGAAAGCCCAACCGTGCGAAACCTGCGCTATGTCGACAGCCTCGCGCAACAGTATGCGATCGGCCTCGGGCATGTCCGCCCCGAGTGCGAGCCAGCCCAGGCGCTCGCCGGGCGCGAGCAAGGTCTTGCCGAAGGAATAGGCGATCAGCGTGTGCGGGTAGCTCTCGGCCGGACTGATATGCGCATGGCCGTCAAACACCAGTCGCGCATAGGGCTCGTCGGCAAGGAGATAAATCACCTTGCCAAATCTTTCGGACGCGGCCGCGAGCTTGTCGGCGAGCGCGTCGAGTTGAGCGCGGGGAAAGATGCGGCCGGTCGGGTTGTGCGGCGTGTTGACCACCACCACGCGGGTGCGCGGGGTGATCGCTGCCTCAATCCTTTCGAGATCGAGGTCATAGGTTCCCGGTGCTAGGTCGACGGCGACGGGTGTCCCTGCCGCGCCGCGAATCTGGGCACCATAGGCGAACCAGCCGGGACGCGGATAGATGACCTCCTCTCCCACCTCGAGCACGGCGAGCAGCGCAGCCGCTATCGCGCCGAACCCTCCCGCGGTGATCGCAATGTCGTCTGGCTTGTAGTTCCGGCTTCGCGCCTGGCTGAGCGAACGGGCCACCGTTTCGCGCGCCAGCGCATCGTACTTTTTATAACCGAACCAGTGAACATCCTGTGGCTCGACGTGGCGGATCAATGCATCGACAAATCCACGCAACGGCGTTTCCTGCGGATTGCCGAACATGAAATCGCAGGCATCGGGCCCCAGGCCGTCGCCCTCCAGGACGTTTCGCGCAAAATCCATGACCGTGCGCATTTCCTCGGTGACGGCGAGCATGCGGCTGGACACGGTGGCGATTGGCACGACGCACTCCCCCTGCTGCAGGCGGCGCATGTCGAGCGTTTCTTCGAAAGCCATGCCGGAGGATCTTGACGTCGCGTCCATGGTGGTTTCTCCCTCTCCCGCTACTCGGCCGGGAACTGGCAGCCTGGCGTCGAGCGCGACAGCGCGATCTCCTCGGCGTCCATCTCGGCTTCGATGCCGTCGAACAGCGGCGTCGTCATGTAGCGTTCGCCGGTGTCGGGAAGCATGCACAGGATCACCGAGCCGGGTGTGGCTCTTTCGGCGATCTGGCGCGCCACCGCAAAACTGGCTCCGCCGGAAATGCCGGTGAAAATCCCTTCCTTTTGCGCCAGCGCCTTGGCCCATTTGATGCCCTCCGGCCCGGCAATCGGCACCACCTCGTCATAGAGGCTGGCGTCGACCGCCTCCTGCAGCACGTCCGGAATGAAATCCGGCGTCCAGCCCTGGATCGGGTGCGGCTCGAAGGCCGGATGGCTGGCGGCGGGTGCGCCGTCGGCGCCGCGCTCCTGCGCCTTGCCGCTGCCGATGAGTTGGGCATTGGCCGGCTCGGCCAGCACGATCCGGATCTCCGGACGCTCCCGGCGCAGCACGCGCCCAACACCGACGACGGTGCCGCCGGTTCCATAGCCGGTGACGAAGCAGTCGAGCCGCGATCCGGCGAAGTCGTTGATGATCTCGCGCGCCGTCGTCGCCTCGTGAATGGCGGCATTGGCCTTGGTCTCGAACTGGCGGGCCAGGAACCAGCCATTGGCCTCGGCGAGTTCCACCGCCTTGTTGTACATGCCAAAACCCTTCTGGGCGCGCGGCGTCAGCACCACCTTGGCGCCCAGCATGCGCATCAGCTTGCGGCGCTCGATGGAGAAACTGTCGGCCATCGTCACCACCAGCGGATAGCCTTTCTGGGCACAGACCATTGCCAGGCCGATGCCAGTGTTGCCGCTGGTCGCCTCGACGACGGTCTGGCCCGGCTTCAAGGCGCCGCTGCGCTCTCCCTCCTCGATGATGTTGAGCGCCAGCCGGTCTTTCACCGACGCCGCTGGATTGAAGAACTCGGCCTTCACATAGATCGTCACATGATCGGGGCCGAGATTGTTGACCCTGATCACCGGCGTATCGCCGACCGTGTCGATAATGCTGTCGAACAGGCGGCCGCGCCCGGCCGTGGTTCTGATTTTCTGTCGCTGCAACATGTCTGCTCTCCTCTTTTTGTTGTTGTCACGAGTTGTTGTTGTCACGAGCCGGTTACAAACCGGCGGCTTGGGCGGCGAGGTTTCGAGACCTTGCCGCAGTACGGTTGCTTTGCCGGCATGTGGCCCGGAAAAGGGCGATGCCAGCAGCCGGCGCGGAAATTCGTTGCCGGATGCACTCTATCGCTTTCGATGGTAGAACAGAGGACAACTGGCCAGCGTGGGAGCAAGCGTGGAAATGCACGTGGAATCCGCTCGATCGAGCCTGAACGGCGCAACGGCCGGGCTGTCCGTGCGGCTGCTCGGACCGCTGACGATCATCCGCGACGGCGCCACAGTGCAGCTGCCGGCATCGCGCAAGGTGCGCGCGCTCTTCGCCTATCTGGCGCTCGCGCCGCATGCCGTCGGCCGCGGCCGCCTGTGCGAGCTGCTGTGGGATGTGCCGAATGACCCGCGGAGCGAGCTTCGCTGGTGCCTTAGCAAGCTCAGGGGCATTCTCGACGAACCGGATCGCCATAGGATCGAAACATCAGGCGACACGATCGCCCTTGATCTAGAAGGCGTTTGCGTTGACGCCGTTGGCATCGCCTCGGCCACCGCCAAGGGCATCGAGACGCTCGATCTGCAGCGGCTGCAGGCCCTGTCCGGAATGTTCGTTGGCGATTTCCTCGACGGGCTGGAGATCGACCGCAGCCCGCATTTCAACAGCTGGCTGATCGCTCAGCGCCGCCGCTTCAGCGCCTGGCATGCCGCCATCCTGGAACATCTCGTCAGCAAGCTCCCGGCGGATGCCGACGAAATGTCCGCGCATCTGGAGAAATGGGTGGAACTCGCTCCGTTCGACGAGCGTGCGCATCTGGCTCTTCTGACAAGGCTGGCGCAGCGCGGCCAGATCGCCGCGTGCGAGGAACATCTCGCTTCCGCGGCGCAGCTGTTTGCCTCGGAGGATCTGGATTTTGGATCCGTTCGTGAGGCATGGCAGACGATCCGCAGCGAACGACCTGCCGCGACGCTCCGGGCCCGGCCAGCACTCGTGCCCGTGGTCCCGCAAGCGGAAATTGTGCTGCCCGATTCCGGTGTTGCTGCATCGTGCAAGACCTCGCTCGCGATAATGCCGTTTGTCGAGGAGGCGGCTGTCGACCCTCGCGGCGGCCTCTCTCGCGGTGGCCCCTCTCGCGGTGGATTGGCCGACGGCCTTACCCACGACATCATCACCCGCCTGGCCAAGCTCAGGGATTTCTTCGTCATCGCGCGCGGCTCGGTCTTTGCGCTGGCGGAGAAAAACATCGCGCCGGAAGATGCCGGCCGGCGGCTCAACGTCGACTATGTCGCCACCGGGACGGTGCGCAGCCAGGCAGGCCGGGTCGTGGTCAGCGTGGAACTTGTAGAGGTCCGCACGGCCAGGATCGTCTGGGCCGAGACGTTCGAACGCAAGCCCGACGATATCTTTGCCGTCCTTGACGATATCGGCAACAGCATCGTCTCGTCGATCTCAGCCGAGATCGAGATGGTTGAGCGCAACCGCGCCATGCTGAAAGCCCCCAACTCGCTTAACGCCTGGGAGGCCTACCATCGTGGTCTCTGGCACATGTATCGCTTCACCCGCACGGAAAACGAACAGGCTCGGCATTTCTTCGACATGGCCTTGAAGCTCGATCCGACCTTCGCCCGCGCCTATGCCGGCCTGTCCTTCACCCATTGGCAGAACGCCTTTCAGCGCTGGGGAGACCGCGACCAGGAAAGCGCGCTCGCCTTCGAGGCGGCCGGCCAAAGTCTTCTTGTCGACGATCACAATCCGGCCGCCCACTGGGCCATGGGCAGGGCGCTGTGGCTGCGTGGCGAGCAGGACGGCTCCCTCATCGAGCTGGAGCGGGCCGTGGACCTCAGCCCGAATTTCGCACTCGGCCACTACGCGCTCTCTTTCGTGCATTCCCAGTCGGGTGATCCGAACGCCGCAATCGGTTCATCCGATCACTCGCGGCATCTGAGCCCGTTCGATCCGCTGCTGTTCGGCATGCTCGGCGCCAGGGCGATGGCGCATGTCCGGCTCGGCCAGTTCAACGAGGCCGCCGAATGGGCGCTGAAGGCAGCCGCCCGCCCCAACGCCCATGCCATCATCCTGGCGATCGCCGCGCACTGCCTTGCGCTGGCGGGGCGGCTTGACGAGGCCCGCACTTTCGCGGCCGCCATCCGCAAGACTCTGCCGAACTACTGCGCCGATGATTTCATCGGCACCTTCCGGTTCGAGCCTGATGCCGCAGCCCTGTTCCGGCAAGGCGCCAAGCGGATTGGGCTGGGGTGAGATCCAACCCAGCCCGGGCCTGCTTCAGGCGGTCAGGACCGCGATCCTCGCCGGCCGACAACCGAACAAAAAGCCCGGCAATCGGCCAAGAAAATCGACCAAGAAAGCCGCGTTCGTTGCAACTATATGCCGAGCATCGTCTTGGCTTGGTTGAGGGCAGCCTCCGACCCTGCATGATCACCGGCGGCGTGCAATTTCTCGCCTTGGGCGCGCAGTTCTTTGACTTTGGTCATGTCGGCCTCGGAGAGGGTCGCGGTCGGTAACGCTGCGTCGATCGCGGCCATGATGGTCGGGCATTTATTTGCAAAGGCTGTCGCAGGAATGACCGCCAGGAAAACCGCAAGCGAAATTGATCGTAACATGGACGTTTCTCCCTCGCCGGAACACGCCACGTCGACGACCGGCGTAGGAATGGTACAGCTAATGCCCGGACGTGCCAATCACGATGATGCCGCTGAGCGTCCGTTCACCGAATCCGGCAGGCGTGACTCGAAACCCGCGCCAGGTTCGCGGTAATCGTCAGATCCTCGCAAAATTCCTTGACCAGAGCGGATCAGGTGGGCTGAACGGATTTGACATTGCCGTCCGTATCCACCAGGCAACTCGTCTTTTTGCCGCTGGCATCGAGTTCGACCTGATAGGTTTTGGAATCGATCTTGCTCGATGAAACCGGAAGTATCTTTGTGCTGTCGGCGCCGCTCGACTTGGCGACCGCGTCGGCGCAAAGAAGCTGAAGGTCCGCCGGGGCCGTCTCGACCTGGGTCCTGGACATCTGATCCTGAGGAGGCGGCGGCGGCGTGCTGACGCAAGCGCTCAGGGCCCCCACCAAGCATCCAATTGCTGTTGCCAGGATCGACGTTCTCACTGCACGTTTTGCCAACATTGCTTGTCCCTCTCCGAATGCCGCTTCACACACCCCGGCTTCACACACCCTTGTAAAGTGCCGCCCCCTGCATGAGAACGATGACCTTGGCCCCAACCTTGACGCGGGATGCGAGATCGGTGATGTCGTCGTTCCTCATCCGGATACACCCTGATGACACGTCGAGCCCGATCGTCCACGGCTCCGGCGTGCCGTGTATCCGGTAGATCGTGTCCTGGTCGCGCTCATACAGATAGAGCGCCCTGGCGCCGAGCGGATTGTCAGGCCCTCCCGGCATGCCGCCCGCATGTTTGACCGCATTCGGATCACGAGCGATCATTTCGGCCGGCGGTGTCCAGGTCGGCCACTCCGCCATGCGGCCGACGCGCACGATTCCGGCCCATCCAAACCCTTCCCGGCCCACCCCGATACCGTAGCGCATGGCGCGCTGACCCGGCTGCACAAGGTAGAGAAAATGCTGGTTGCCATCGATGATGATCGTACCGGGCACTTCCGCGGTGCGGAACTTGACCATCTGCGGACGAAACGCCTCTGGCACTTCATTATGCGCGGCATAGTATTTGCGCGCCTTGGTACGGTCGTAGTCCACCCATTTGCGGGTTTTCGGATCGAAAACCTGTGTTCCCGCAGCCAGCGCCGCAACCGCGACAAGACCGAGCGCTGCCGCGACAATTGCCGTAAGGGATTTCCGCTGGAGAGCGGCGCGTCCTGCGATCATCAGCTTTCTGGTCATGGATTTGCCCACCCGTGCACCCGAGCGTCCTGCGCGGCAACCCATTGTTTGGCGTACTCGTAAGGATCCTGACGCTCTACCTGGAGCGCATAACTCATCTTCGTGACGTCCTCGGGCTTGAGGTCGATCCGTTCCAGGAACTCGACCACCTTCGGATGTTTCTTGCGCAGCGAGGTGGCGTAAGCGATATGGAAATGTGCGGTGTCCCATGACACCGGCGCGCTGGACTTCGAGACCCAGAGCGGGTCCTCGGAAGGCAGCACGATCTTCCACTTTGCCGGGTCAAAAGGTGGCTCGGTAAGCCGGACAATTTCATGCAATTTAAAAACGTGATGCGGCGCGTAGCAGGCAAACACCATCGGATGAGCCGTAGCGACAGCGGCATCGACAGCCGCCATTCCGACATCCTCCGGCGTCTCCAGCAAAGTCATTGTTTTGGCATAGCCATAGCTGTTGGCGCGGACACGCTCGATCGCTGTGGAGGACCAACCCTCAGCGCCAATCCAGAGTTCTCCACGTCCGTCCCGATCAGTGTCCAAAGCGGCGGTTTTGCGCGGGTCGGTGAGGTCCGAAATGTCACGAATCCCAAACTTGTCGGCAGTTTCGCGGGTAGCGCATATGCCTTGCCATGCCGGCACACCGATGGGACTGATGGCTACCGTGCCGGCACCGTCGACATATTTCTTCACCAGATTGTCGAGGTTGGGTAGCCAGATTTCGGGATGAATATCCACCTCGCCCGAATTGAGGCCGGCAAAGGCGATAAGCGTCCCCATCTCGCGCACATCGGCATCGAGCCCGAAATGTTGCTTCAGGCTGACCTTGAGAATGTTTGCCGTCGCCTGGCCCGACGGCCAGTTCGGCATTGCAATGACGAGATCAGCCGCGTGGACCGGGGCCGCCAGCATCGTCAATGCCGCCAGCGACAATCTGCGCAGGCACTGCCGAAATCGGTTGTGCATTTTCTTCCCCCTCGCTTCGGTGCTGAAACGAACCGGGACGGGAACAATCTGTCACGGCAAGCACCGGGTTGTGACAGCAGCCCCCATCTGCCGACGGCAACTGCTGAAGGTGCGGCAGTGCATTCGCCAAAGAGAGCGCCGTCACATGCCGCCCCTGCACGCTACTCGATGACATTCCGTATGGGAAGATGCTCAAAACGCGGCCGCCGGGCCCAATGTTTAGGATGTCCGCGGTGGCGGTCAAGGCCGCCGAGAATCCGAGATGGTCAATACCAGTGAAATGATGCAGGTTCTTCTGGACCACGTGGCAAGCAGGCCGCTAAGTAGACGCAGCTTCCTAGTTTCAGCATATGCACCCTCTTGGGTAATACGAATTGAAAATTGCGCCCTCATGTTTCAAAACAGGTCGGTAGATTCGCGAGGATGGTTTCGTGCGGGTCACCAACGGTCCTCAAGCCGAGAATTCTAAAAGACTTTCAACAATGACCCAGCACGCACAAAATGCTCGAATTCTCATGTACAGCCACGACACGTTCGGGCTCGGCCACTTGCAGCGCTGCCGGACGATCGCGCATTCGCTGGTTGAGGATTTCCGCGGACTTCAGGTGCTTATCATTTCGGGTGCGACTATCGCTGGCGCCTTCGACTACCGCGCCCGTGTCGACTTCGTGAAGATCCCCAGCGTCATCAAGTTGCGCAACGGCGAATACACCTCGCTGGAAAAGGATATCGATCTACATGAGACGCTAAGAATGCGCCAGTCGATCATCCGCCACACAGCCGAGACCTTCCGGCCGGATATCTTCATCGTCGACAAGGAACCGCTCGGCCTGCGCGGTGAGATCGAGGACACGCTGTCCTACCTCAAGACGCGGGGCACCACGCTCGTGCTCGGCCTGCGCGAGGTGATGGACGCGCCGCATTTGCTCGAAGCAGAGTGGGCACGCAGGGATGTGATGCGCAAGATAGGCCTGTTCTACGACAAGATCTGGGCCTATGGTCCGCCGGATTTCTACGATCCGTTGACCGGCTTGGATGTGCCGCCGGCTATCAGAGCAAAGATGAAGTTCGTCGGTTTCCTGCAACGGAGCCTGCAGAAGAACGAGTTGCCCGGCCACCGGCCCGAGGGCGACTATATCCTCGTTACCACCGGTGGCGGCGGTGACGGCGCCGAACTGATCCACAGCGTCATCGATGCCTATCAGCAGGATCCCCAATTGCAGCATAGGGCGCTGATCGTGCTTGGGCCTTACATGCCGGCGCGCAAGCGCAACAAGCTGCTCAAGAAGGGGTCCAAGATCCCCTATATCAAGATCATCGAGTTCGACAACCGCATGGAAGAGCTGATTGCCGGCGCCAAGGCAGTCGTGGCGATGGGCGGTTACAACACCTATTGCGAGATACTGTCTTTCGACAAGCCGGCGCTGATCGTGCCGCGCGTCAAGCCCCGCGAGGAACAACTGATCCGAGCACGGCGCGCAGCCGAACTCGGCCTCATCGAGATGCTTTTGCCGGAAGAAGCCGAGGATTCCCAGCGGTTTGCCAATGCACTGGAGGTGCTGCCGGACCGGCCGGGCCCATCACAGAGCCATCCGCATCTGACGCTGGAAGGGCTGCCTCACATTTCCGAAATCGTAGCGGAACTGCTCGACCGGCGGGGCGGCCATCACCTTTCGGTCATTGAAGGCATGAACTGAGTTGCAACATCGCAAGATCGTCGTGGTTCTGAAGGGCTATCCGCGGCTGTCGGAAACCTTCATCGCGCAGGAACTGCTCGGTCTGGAGCGTGCGGGGTTCGACCTGATACTCGTCGCGCTCAGGCGGCCGACCGACGCAAAACGCCACCCCGTGCATGACGAGATCAAAGCGCCCGTCCATTATCTGCCGGAATATCTGCATGAAGAGCCGCTGCGCGTGGTTCGCTCGCTGTTTGCTTATCTGCTGCGGCCGGGCTTCTGGCGCGCGCTCGGATCGCTGGCTGCCGATATCCGCCGCGACTTTACGCGCAATCGCGCGCGCCGCTTCGGGCAAGCGCTCGTGCTGGCGGCCGAATGGCCGGAAGGCGCGAGCTGGCTGCATGCACATTTCGCGCACACACCGGCATCGGTGACGCGCTATACCAGCCAGCTTCGTGGCCTGCCCTGGAGCTGCTCGGCCCATGCCAAGGACATCTGGACTTCGGCGGACTGGGATCTGGCTGGCAAGCTTTCCTCGGCGCGCTGGACGGTCACTTGCACGAAAGCCGGCTTCGACCGTCTGAAAAAACTCGCTAACGGCAACTCGTCTGTGCATCTGAGCTATCATGGGCTAGACCTTGATCGCTTCGGCGGTTTCGGCGAGGCGCGAAAACAGCATGACGGCTCGGCGCCGGCCGAACCGGTTATCGTTCTGAGTGTCGGGCGCGCCGTTGAAAAGAAAGGTTACGATACCTTGCTGGAGGCCCTTGCCCTCTTGCCTGGTGATTTGGCGTGGCGTTTCGAGCATATCGGCGGCGGCGAGGAACTGGAACGGTTCAAGGCGCTGGCGCAAAAGCTCGGCCTGGATGGTCGCGTCTCTTGGAAAGGTGCGCTTGCGCAGGAGGAGGTGCTTGAGCACTACCGCTGTGCCGACATCTTCGCCCTGGCCTGCAGGATCGCCGCAAATGGCGACCGGGACGGTCTGCCGAATGTTCTGGTGGAGGCGGCTAGCCAGCGGCTTGCCTGCGTATCGACCGATATTTCCGGCGTGCCGGAGCTTTTATCGCCGGATGAAACCGGGCTGCTGGTTCCGACGGAAGACCCAATTGCCCTGGCACAGGCGCTGGAGCGCCTGATCCGTGATCCCGTGTTGCGCGCCCGCCTCGGCGACGCCGCAGAGCGGCGCGTGCGTGGCAATTTCGATCATATGGCAAGCATTGGACAGCTCAAGGAACTGTTCGAGCGGGAGTGGCAGGCCGCCGAATGAAGCGGCTGCGCGCTTTCTTCTATGTCCAGCACCTGCTCGGTATCGGCCATCTCGCGCGCGCTAGCCGCATTGCGGCGGCTCTGGTCGATGACGGGTTTGACGTAACCGTCGTGACCGGCGGAGCGCCGATCGCGGGGTTTCCGGGACTGGGTGCAAAATCTGTAACCCTGCCACCTGTCACCTCCGGTGATGAAGGATTTTCCGGACTTGTCGACCTGCAGGGCAAACCCATCGACGATGATTTCAAGAAATGGCGTTCAGAGATGCTGCTGCAGGCATTCCGGGATTTCAGGCCTGATATCGTCATTGTCGAGGCGTTTCCATTTGGACGCCGGCAGATGCGTTTCGAACTCCTGCCGCTGATCGAGGCCATCGACGCGATGTCGCCCAGACCGCTGCTGGCGACGTCCGTCCGTGATATCCTTCAGGAGCGCGTCAAGCCGGGCCGGAACGAGGAAACGGTCGATCTGATCAACAGGCATTTCGACCTTGTTATGGTCCACGGCGATCCGGCTTTCGCAACCATCGACAAGACATTTCCACTGGCTGGGGCGATCAAGGCCGAGGTCACCTACACAGGGCTCGTTGCCGCGCCGCCATCGCCCGCGGCCTCCGAGCGCTTCGACGTTCTGGTGTCGGTTGGCGGCGGGGCTGCCGGAAAGAGCCTTGTCAGCTCCACCATCGCAGCGGCGCGGAATGCCAACGACGCTTGGAAATGGTGTTTGATCACCGGCCCAAACCTGCCGAAAGACGAGTTTGACGCGATCGCACGCGATGCCTCGCCGGTCCTGTCCATCTTCCGGTTCCGCGAGGATTTCGCCGGCCTGCTGACCGGCGCCCGCCTGTCAGTCTCGCAGGCGGGTTACAACACGGTCTGCGATGTCCTGCGCGCGGGTTGTCGCTCCCTGCTCGTTCCATTTGCGGCCGGCGGGGAAACCGAACAGACGGTTCGCAGCCTGAGGCTCGAAGACCTCGGTCTTGCAACGGTGCTGATGGAAAGGGACCTAACGCCTAAAGGTTTGGCGCAAGCGATCGAACAGGCGCTTGTGGGACCGACGCCAGCCGCGCATCGTCTCGATCTGGAAGGCGCGCGTCGCTCGGCGCAAATCCTGCGCGAGCGGTATCGAACATGGTCCCTAAAAGTGAGGCCCAGTTTCGGAAAAGTTCATGATCAAACAGACGATGGATCCTAACGCGCGTCGCGTCTGGCGAGATTCGTGCGACGCGCTACGCACTTTTGGGCGAAATGCATTAAACAGTTCCAATCAGCATGAAGCGCGTATAATTTTTTGTCGGCAGTTCGCCGGAGAACCGCACCTCCCGTAGCGCCGCCATTGCTTCGAAGGCTGCAAGTGAAGCCACGCAGTTGATGTGCGTCGGCTCGCTGAAATAATCGTTCGATTGCAGCAGTACAGTCGTGCCCCGCGGAAGCAGAGCAAGCCAGGCGCGCAGATCGGCTATGTGTTCGCAGCTCGTATTGACCATCAGGTCGGGCCGCCCGGCCGCATAGTCGAGTGCGTACATATCTGCCGTCAGCGCCCGGAACCGGTCGCCGGCTTCCCGGTTGAGGGTCCGGGCGACCGGCGCGACTTCGGGATCGATGTCGATGCTATCGACCGCCGCGATGTCGAAGCGGGCGTCGTTGAAAAGCATCGCCGGCAATACGCCGTACCATCCACCCAGAACCCATATGCGCCCGAACCGGCCACCGCAGCTTTCGAACAGCCTGTCGAGCGCCCACATCTTGCAGGCGACCTGCTTGTGGTTGAAGGCGTTGGCGATATCGGCCTTCGGATGCTTGGTGATGACGCGGGCCAGCCCTGCCACCACCGGGCAGTTGACATAGGCAGCAATTCCCCGCGTGAGGTCCAAGGCTTGCTCGTGCCATTCCATGCCGGCATTGCGTGGTTGCGTGACATCCATCATATTGGTCTTGTATGTTGGGATTTCGGGCGACACAACGCAATCTTGCCTCCCGCAAGGCTGTTTAATTCGCGGACGTGATTATGCTGCAAGCGGCTTCGCCATTGCCCGGTGCCGGAGAGAACCTGTTGCATCTGTCCGGACCATCGGCGTCCATCCGCCAGCACCAGCGGCGCAGCTGCGGCCTCGTGCTGCTCGGCTATTCGCCAAAACACTACGGAAGCCGCGAACCGTTTGGCCAGCTGCTTTCTTCGCTGATCAACAATGCCTGTGACGTTCTCATCGACCATGCGCCGGAACTGGATCGCGCCGCCTCGCAGGTTCCTTCCATCGTTGAGCGCAGGACAATCTCCGTGCGCTGCAGCTTCGAGCTTGTTGTTGGCGATGAAGAAATTGACGATACGCCATTCGCCAGCAGGTGCTTTTACATCCTGCATCCTTCCAACTGAGGGGTCCATATGGAACCCAGCATAGCCCGCTATATCTGGACGCACACCAAGAAGCAGCAGCTCTGGATATTGATGATCGTCGTGCTTTCGATGATCCCGTATTTCATGTCCTTCGACCTGCCGAAGCTGATCGTCAACGGCCCGATCCAAGGTAGCGGCTTCGGGCAACCGGGCGCGACCCAGCCATTCATGAGGCTACACTATGACCTGCCGTTCATCGGAGAGGTCCAGTTCTTCTCCGGTTTTCAGCTCGACCGCAAGGCGACGCTGTTTGCCCTGAGCCTTGTGTTCCTCTTGCTAGTCGTCATCAACGGCCTGTTCAAACTCTACATCAACACCTACAAGGGCCGCCTCGGCGAACGCATGCTGCGGCGTATCCGCTTCGATCTGATCGATCGTGTGCTGCGGTTTCCGCCGTTTTACTTCAAGCGGGTGAAATCCGCCGAAGTGGCGACCATGGTGAAGGACGAGGTGGAGCCGCTGGGCGGCTTCATCGGCGATGCCTTCGTGCAGCCGGTGCTGCTCGGCGGCCAGGCGCTGACGGCCATGCTGTTCATCGTGGTCCAGAACTTCTGGCTCGGAATGATAGCGGCCGTGATCGTGGTGATCCAGATCGCGCTCATCCCGCGAATGCGGCGGCGGCTGATCGTGCTCGGGCGCGAACGGCAGTTGACGGCGCGCGCGCTTTCGGGCCGGGTTGGCGAAATCGTCGACGGCATCGGCGCGGTTCACGTCCACGACACATCAAACTACGAGCGCGCCGACATAGCTGCCCGGCTCGGGCTCATCTTTAAGATCCGCTTCGATCTTTACCAATGGAAATTCATGGTGAAGTTCCTCAACAATTTTCTCGCGCAGGTCACGCCCTTTCTGTTTTACATGATCGGCGGGTATCTGGTCATCCAGGGGCGGCTGGACGTCGGTCAGCTCGTGGCCGTGATCGGCGCCTACAAGGATCTGCCCGGACCGATGAAAGAACTGATCGACTGGGATCAGGCGCGGCAGGATATCCAGGTCAAATATCAGCAGGTTGTTGAACAGTTCACCGCCGAGGGTCTCATTGCGCCGAGAATCGAGGCGTTGACGATCGACGATCCCGATCCGATGACCAACCCCCTGTCGGCGATCAGTCTGTCCATAGCAGACGATGGCGGTGCAATGCTCCTCGACCGTACCTCCCTCCAGATCAAGCCGGGTGAGACGGTGGCGCTGGTCAGTACCGCAACAGGTGGAGCCGAGGCGCTTGCAGAAGCCTTCGCGCGGCTGAACTGGCCGGACAGCGGAAGGATCGCTTCGGGCGCCGACGACCTGCTTGAACTCCCCGAAGCAGTGACCGGCCGGCGCATGTCCTATGCCTCGTCGGACGTTTTCCTGTTCCAGGCAAGTCTCCGCGATAACCTGCTCTATGGGTTGAAGCATGCGCCGCTGACATCGGTGCCTTATGACGGTGCTGCAGCAGACCAGCACCGCTGGAACATCAACGAGGCGCGCCGGTCGGGCAATCCGGATTTTGATATCCACAGCGACTGGATCAACTATGCTTCCGCTGGCGCTACCGGCCCGCACGACCTCTTTGAAGCCGTGCGCCGGGTGCTCGACGCGGTTGTTCTATCGCGCGACATTCTGGATCTTGGCTTGCGCTCTTCGGCCGACCTCACGCGTCACACGGAGCTTGCCAGGCGGATCGTCGAACTGCGTGCGGCGCTGCGAACCCGGCTGGAACACGAAGGGCTGAGCGAACTGGTGGTTCCTTTCGAACCGGGAGCCTACAACAAGGAAGCAACGATCGGCCAAAACCTGCTCTTCGGCGCTGCCGCCGGCCCCGAACTGGCCGACAGGGCTCTAGCGGCCAATCCCTATTTTGCTTCTGTGCTGAGGCAAGCCGGCCTCGACCGCACGCTCTACGAAATGGGCATGGAGATCGCCGAACAGGCGATCGAGCTGTTTGCCGACCTGCCGCCCGATCACCCGTTCTTCCAGCAGCTCGCCTTCATGAGCGCCGAGGAGATACCCAGCTACGAAACCTTGCTGCAACGGCTCAAGAACCGTCCCCACGAGGCGGTTTCGGAGAACGACCGCGCCATGATCGTCACCTTGAGCTTTGCCTATATCGAGCCCCGGCACCGCTTCGGCCTGCTGAGCGACGAACTGATGAGCAAGATCGTCGCTGCACGCAACCGCTTCTATGAAAACCTGCCGCCCGAGCTGCAAAATGCGATCGAACGGTATGATCCTGCCAAATACATTGCCGCGGCCACCGTCATGGATAATGTCCTGTTCGGGCGTGTGGGCAACAACCATCCCGACGCGCCGGACCGCATACGCTCCATAGTCTATGACATTCTTGACGAACTGGGGCTTTATGCCGAACTTCTGGATGTCGGCCTGGACTTCAACGTCGGCTCCGGCGGCAGGCGGCTGACCGGTGGACAGCGACAGAAGCTCGATGTTGCCCGGGCCCTGCTCAAGCGTCCTGATTTTCTCATTCTCAACCGGCCGCTGTCGGCGCTCGACCAGCGCATGCAGGATAAGGTGCTGCGAAACGTGCTCGAGGAAGCCAGGCGCGACGACCATTCGCCGGCAATTGTGTGGGTCGTGACGAATCCGGCGATGGGGATGATGTTCGATCGCGTTATCGTCTTCGACTCGGGTAAATTGGTGGAAGACGGAACACCCGAGACACTTTTGGCAGGGAACGGTATCTTCAAGGAACTGTTGTCATAGGCAACGGACATTCAGATGGGATCATTCTGCCGGTGGGAATTTACTGCAAGGTCAAGGGATTCGGCGAAGGGCGTCTCGCCACCCCGGAAACAGAATTCATTTCATCTGGGCGTCCGTTGCTCTAGTCTGGCAAACGCGAATTTTGGGAAGGTTTGCGACAATGCTGCTCAAGGATGAAGTTGCAATGCTGCAACGCGTTCCCTTGTTCTCTGCCATCGAGCCGACAAAGCTCAAGCTGCTTGCGTTCACATCCGATCGTGTGAGCTACAGCGCCGGTCAGATCCTTTTCCGGCAGGGCGACGAGGGAGACGCCGCCTATGTCATCCTTTCAGGCAGGGCGGATATTCTGGTCGATTCCGACAGCGGACCGATAAAAGTTGCCGAACTGGAGCCAAATTCGATTGTTGGCGAGATCGCCATATTGTGCAACAGCTCCCGCACTGCCACCGTAAGAGCGGCAAGTCCGCTGGAAGCCTTGAGAATCCGCAAGGATCATTTCCTGAGGCTTATGAGGGAGTTCCCGGAAATGACCATCGAGATATTGCGGGTTCTTGCCGATCGCCTAAGCCATACGACCGCGGATCTGATCGACGCACGAAGCGCCAAATAACGTATGACGTGCGCTCGATCCTCGCCGTCGTGATGGGACTGTCCTCTTGCTGAGAAGGTCACCCGGAGAAAGCCTGTCTCGCCTAGCAGCGGTTGTTTGGCTAGGATGGGCGAAGGGGTAGCATGGACGACGACGTTTTCCTGGTCAGGTTTTGGGGTGTGCGCGGCAGCATTTCGGTATCAGGGCCGGAATTCTCTCGCTATGGCGGCAACACAATCTGCATTGAGATGCGATGCGGTAGGCATACGCTTCTGTTCGACGCAGGCTCTGGCCTACGGCCTGCCGGCGGGGCGCTTCAGGCGTTGGCCGTGACCGATTTCGATCTGCTTTTCACCCATTGCCATTACGATCACATCATCGGGCTGCCGTCTTTTGCGCCGATCTATGACCGGAGCGTCAAGGTTACGCTTTGGTCAGGGCATCTTGCAGGACACATGACGACCCGGCAGATGGTCGATGAGTTCATGCGGCCGCCGTGGTTTCCGGTGAAACTGGGGATCTGCAAGGCAAGCCTCGACTATCGCGATTTCGTATCCGGAGACGTGCTTCGGCCGCGCGAAGGGGTGGTGGTCCGAACCGGCAGTCTTATCCATCCGGGCGGCTGCATAGGCTACCGAGTCGAATGGGGCGGCCGCGTCGTGGCGGTGATCACAGACACTGAGCACGAACCGGACAAACTCGATCAGGCGGTGCTCGGCCTGATCGAAGATGCCGACCTCGTCATTTACGATTGCACCTACACCGAGGAGGAAATGGAACGCCGCCGCGGTTACGGGCACTCGACATGGCAACAGGGCGTCAAGCTCTGTGAGGCGGCCGGTGCGCGGGGGCTTGCGCTGTTTCACCACGATCCGACACGGACCGACGCGGAACTGGACGAGATCGAGAAACTGGCCAAAGACAGGTTTGCCGGCGCTTTTGCCGCGCGGGATGGCCAGACGCTCAAATTTCCAGTCTCATTGCGCAAAAAGCGCTGAGCTATTTTCCTCTACGGCGCTGCGCCCGATCAATGTCCTGATCGGAAGCCATGCGCAGGCTTCAGTCTGAGCGGTGACTGTGAACAGCCGTTCGAGGAAGAGCCAGGCCGATTCATCATGTACGAGATGGTGGGTGAGCAGGCCGACCGGTTCGCCGCCGTCGATTGCATGCTGCAATTGCGCGATGATAGCCTGAACCAATAGGCCATGGTCGCGGCAGCCGCGCGTGCCATGCCAATCCATGATGTCGACATTGCTGTTGATGACCGCAAGTGAAGCCGGCACCGGCGGCCCATAGACCGACAATGCCGAAAATCCTATCGATCCAAGGTCGGATACCAAGCCGGCGTCGATCCTGTTCCAGGGTGGCACCAGCATCGGAACGGCACGTGCGCCGTGCAGGTCGGTTACATGCGTCAGCCCGCGAGCCAGATCATCGAGCACCGCCTCGCGCGGCCGATGCGCGCCGAGCTCCTGCTTTTTCTGGTGCTCGGGCGCATGATTTCGGTGCGCCCAGCCATGGATGGCGACCGTGGCATGCGGCGCCTCGCCAAGCCGGACGACAAGCTTCTCATCAGTCAGGGCCGGAATGACGGCCAGAGTGACCGGAACCGCGAATTCACCGGTGAGGTCGAGCAGCCGATCAAGCGCAGGCGTCGGATCCACGGCGTCGTCGTCGCGCAGCCAAAACTCTGCCTTACGGTCCGCCCGTTGCCGGCACGCCAGTTCTTCCACCAAGGGCCGCCAGATCTGATCGGATGTCATGAACCCGGGATCCTCGCAAGAAGTTCGGCCAGACGCGCCACTGCAGGACCGAGGGAACGTTCTTCGAGGATGAAACGTCTGGCTTCCGCGGCCATGATGGTTCTTTCGTCGTTACGGGCGAGAAGCCTTTCAATGGCAGAAGCGAACGCCGCCACATCGCCCGGCGGGGTGAGAAACCCGGACTGGCCATCCCGCACGACCTCCGGCACGCCGGCGATGTCCTGTGCCACCACCGGAAGGCCGGCGGCCTGTGCTTCAAGATAGGCAACGCCATAGGCCTCGCCGTAACCCGGCCAGACGTAAATTCCCCCACTGTAGAGGACATCCGGCACGGCGGCTGGCTCAATCGCGCCAAGCCATTCGATACGGTCGGCGGGCAAGCCGGCGAATTGCGCTTTGACCTCGTCACGTGCAGGCCCATCCCCGACGACCGACATGGTCCAGGTCAGGTGGCCGATCGGACCGAGCGCCTGCGCCAGCATGCGATAGCTTTCGACTTTGTCGCCCGGGCGCATCATGGCGACGGTAACGAGGCGCGTCGGACAACCCCGTGCCGGCATTTCCCGGAATACCGATGTGTCGATGAAGGGCGAAAGCATACCGAGAGCGGCGTCGGGAATCGCGTCCGTCAGTCCCTGACGATCCCTTTGCGTGAAGCAGATGTTCAGCGCTGCCTGTTCGACGGCTCGCGCCACCAACGCTTGCGTATCGGCCCACAAACCGGCGTTGCGCCGCCTCGAATAGGAGGCTTCCGCTGTCACATAGGGGATAGCAAAGGCCGACGCCAGCTCGGGTCCGATCAGGTCGGGCGCCTTGTAATAGGGATGATAGGAGAACCAGAGATCGGGCTTGCCGTCACGATCCCAAAGCTTTGCCAGCCGCGCGGCTTCCTCTCGGGCCTCAATCTTGAGCGCATCGAAACTTTTCGACTCCGGTTCGCGTAGATAGAATCGCAATTCGGATGCTAGTTCGACGCTATGCCCTCCATGCTCCAGCGCCTTGACCAGCATCCGTGCCATCTGGCGGTCGCCGGAGGCAACGGGATGATTGGGCGACTTCAGCGGCGCGTAGAAGGCAATTCGCATCGCCGGACCCTATCATCGGAAAGCCTGCGCGAGTCAATTTCGAAGCATGATCGACGTCACCTTCAAGCAGTGGAATGTGCTATCTGATGCTTATGGAAACAGCTGCCGCGTCCGACCCGTTTGTCGCTTCTTTGCCGGTTTTCGCAAAATTCGAAAGCGTTGCCGATATCGATAACTATCGGCCTCTCCCGGATGGCTGGGCGCTGGCCACCGCCGACATCGTCGGCTCGACCAAGGCGATCGGGGCTGGGCGCTACAAAACCGTCAATATGGCCGGCGCCAGCGTCATTTCGGCGCTGCTCAATGCGCTGGGTCGGAAAGATCTTCCCTTTGTCTTCGGCGGCGACGGCGCGCTCGTGGCGTTTCCCGGCTCGGCGCTGGAGATCACCCGCAACGCGCTGGCGGCTGTCCAGAGATGGGTGGCGGACGAACTGGACCTGACCTTGCGTGCCGCAATCGTGCCGATAAAGGATATAAGAGCGCAAGGCCTCGACGTTCGCGTGGCGAGGTTCCGGGCCTCCGAAGCGGTCTTCTATGCCATGTTCGCCGGCGGTGGCGGCAGTTGGGCGGAAGCCGAGATGAAAGCGGGGCGCTATCGCATCGATCCTGCGCCGGCCGGCGCGCGGCCGGATCTGACCGGCCTCTCCTGCCGCTGGAACCCGATCGAAGCCCGGCATGGCGAAATCGTCTCGATCATAGCCATACCGGGGGCGTCGCGCGACTTGCGCGGCTTTCAGTTTCTGGTTTCCGACATCATCGCCCTTGCCGGCGGGCAGGAACGCGAAGGCCACCCGTTGCCGGTGAACGGGCCAGCCTACAGTTTTTCGCCCGCCGGCATCGATATCGAGGCGCGGGCCATGGCACCGGCAGGTTGGCGGTGGCTGTCGAAGCTGTGGATATTGTTCCTGCTGACGCTTACGGCTGTCACCGACAGATATGGCTGGACGATCGGCAGTTTCGATCCGAAGATCTACAAACGCGACGTGGCCAGCAATTCGGATTTCCGGAAGTTCGACGACGGCTTGAAGATGACTATCGACGTTGACGCGGATGTGTTGCAACGGATCGAGAACCGGCTGAAACAGGCGGAAGAGGCGGGCATCTGCAACTATGGCCTGCACCGCCAGAAGTCGGCCTTGATGACATGCCTCGTCGCCTCGCCGCTGCAGCGCGACCACGTTCATTTCATCGATGGCGCCGCCGGCGGCTATGCGATGGCTGCCGCAAGCCTGAAGGCGAAGGTGCCGGTCTGACGACGACTTGCGGAAATCGATTTTCCGCAATATGCCTCGTGGTTCTTGGGGAACCAGGTGAGCTTCGCCATGGGAGCGGACGGCCTGTCCGAATTGACGGAAAGCAGATTTTTGGACGCCTCACGATCGGCATATGACCGTCTTCTGAACCTGATTTCGACGCGCGCCGCGCAAGTCGGCGTGATCGGGCTGGGCTATGTCGGGTTGCCGCTGGCGGTTGCGATCGCACGCGCCGGCTTCCCGGTTTCCGGCTTCGACATCGAAGCCCAGAAGGTCGAGAGCCTGAACAACGGCCAATCCTATATTGAGGCGGTGATGTCGACAGCCTTGCCGGCCAGGTGGCGAGCGGACGGTTCCGCGCCACTGCGGATTTTGCCGAACTGGCCGTCTGCGATGTCATCATCATTTGCGTTCCGACACCGCTGACGAAAAACCGTGAGCCGGACCTCTCCTTTGTCAGGAACACGGCAGGCACCATCGCGAAGCATCTGCGTCTCGGCCAGCTGATCGTGCTGGAATCGACCAGTTATCCCGGCACCACCGACGACGTGATCAAGCCCATACTGGAAGAAACCGGCTTGCAGTCGAAGATAGACTTCTTCCTCGGCTTCTCGCCCGAACGCGAGGATCCCGGCAACCGCAGCTTTGAAGTCGCGACGATCCCCAAGGTCGTGGCAGGCGACGGCATTGAAGCGGCGACACTCGTGCAGGCTTTCTACCAGGGCGTGGTCAAGACCGTCGTTCCGGTTTCCACCACGGCGACCGCGGAGGCGGTCAAGCTGACGGAAAACATCTTCCGCTCGGTCAACATAGCCCTGGTCAACGAGTTGAAGGTCGTGCTCGGTGCGATGGGCATCGACATCTGGGAGGTGATCGAGGCGGCAAAGAGCAAGCCCTTCGGCTACATGCCTTTCTATCCTGGCCCCGGACTTGGCGGGCACTGCGTTCCGATCGATCCCTTCTACCTGACGTGGAAGGCGCGCGAATACGAACTGCCGACCCGCTTCATCGAGCTGGCGGCAGAGATCAACACGGCCATGCCGCGTCATGTGGTCGATGAACTGGCGAAGGCGCTGGACCGGCGCTGCGGCAAGGCGCTCAGCCGCTCGCGCATTCTCATCATCGGACTCGCCTATAAGAAGAATGTGCCCGACATCCGCGAAAGCCCTTCATTGCGGCTCATTGAACTCATCGAGGAATGGGGCGGCAAGGCGGAATTCCACGATCCGCATGTTACCGAGATACCGACCACAAGGGAGCATATGGCGAGCAAGGGGCGGCGCTCGGTCGAATTGACCGAGGCGGTCTTGAAGGATTTCGATGCTGTCGTCGTTGCAACCGACCACGACGCGATCGACTATCAGGCGATCGCTGATCACGCTCTTCTGATCGTCGACACACGCAATGTTTTTGGCCGCCTCGGGCTGGCCCGAGAGACGGTGGTGAAGGCCTGACGGCGTCTGAGCCGGCGAATTTTTTGCCTGATGTCAGGATCGTGATTGCACTCCGCCGGCAGCCTCGCCACATAATGTCCCTTCGCCGGCTTTTGCCGCCCAAGCCGGCTTCATTGACTTCGAGGGTCTTGTCTTTGGGTCGTTAGCGGACGTGTTGTGGCGGATCAAAAGGAGAATGGCTCGTCTTTGACGGGTCTCAAGATAGCATGAGCACAGCGCAAGCAGAAATTTCCACCATTCTCATGGATAAGGTTGCCGATTGGCTGACCCAATCGGCGCTGGCGGGCAACGACCTGGAAACATTGGTAAAGGGCTTTTGTGAACGGCTGGCTGCTGCCGGCCTGCCGCTGAAGCGGGTGCATTTGAGCTTTTCGATGCTTCATCCGCTTTATGACGCGCTTGGCTTCACCTGGCTTCGCGGCCAGGGCATGGAAGTGGAAGGCTTCCGCAAAAAGGACGGCGTTCATTCTGACAGATTCCTGACCAGCCCATACTACCATCTGCTCAGCAACAAGCTCGACCATCTGCGGCGCCGGCTCGACCCGTCGGTGCCGTCGGAATTTCCTGTTTTCGATGACCTCAGGCTTATGGGCGTGACCGATTACATGGCTTTCGTCCATCCCTTCAGCGGCAATACCAGTCAGGGCATGATCGGGTCCTGGTCCACCGACAGTGCTTCAGGCTTCAGCGACAGCATGATTTCGGCGCTGCTGCGCATCCAGAACCATCTCGCTATTGCAACCAAGATGGCGGTGCTCACCAAGCTCGCCGACAACATGATGATCACTTATCTCGGCGGCGACGCCGGCAGGCGCGTGCTGGACGGCCAGATCAAGCGCGGCGAGGGCGACACAATCCGGGCCGCACTGGTCATGGCCGATATGCGCGGGTCGACAAGGCTTGCCGAAACTTCCGGCCGCGAAATCTACATCGATACGCTGAACCAGTTTTTCGATGCCATTGCTGCACCTTTCAATCGCAGAGGCGGGCAGATCATGAGTTTCATAGGGGATGGCTTCATTGCCGTCTACCCTTGCGAAAGGCACCGTGCGCAGTCCGAGACCGCCTGCCAGGCTGCTCTTGCGGCAACGCACAAGGCCACCGCGCGCATGATGGATCTCAACCTGCGCAGAAAGGAGCAGGGATTGGGCGACATAAAATTTGGCATCGGCCTGCATGTCGGCAATGTGATGTTCGGCAATGTCGGACTTACCGACCGGCTAACATTCTCTGTCTTCGGCTCGGCTGTAAACGAGGTCCAGCGCCTCCAGACCCTGACCAAGAAATATCCGCACAGCGTTCTCGCCAGCAAAGACTTCGCAGGCTATTGCGGCGCCAACGGCTGGCTGACGCTCGGCAACGAGGAACTGGCGGGCATCAAGCAGAAGCTGACGGTGCTTTCACCCGATCTGTCGGGTGCTCTCGCACTCGATGAGGACGGTGCGCTGGAGCCGATTTACGACCGAATATCGGACGCCGAACAGGTCATGCTGCTTCATCGCGATGCCGCGCGGCTGTCGGCGGGCGACCCGAGGAAGCTCCAGTAACCGCCACGATCTGATCCGAACGCCTTGGTATGCAGTCAGGTCGCCGGTTCCGTCAGGGATAGTGTCCTGAAGGTTCTGCAAAAAGCTCTGGAGAGAGAACAGCCCTTACTCTGAGGCGAGGGGCGGCCATGGCA
>NZ_JBVVQY010000033.1:0-65010 GCF_055811615.1 Mesorhizobium sp. WSM4807 | reverse complement strand
TTCTTGATCTTGATCAGAACGTCGTTGGGGCCGATTTCCGGCACCGGCACTTCTTCCATCCAGATGCCCGGCTCGGCCTTGGCCTTGACCAGCGCCTTCATCATGTTCGACATTCTTTTGTCCCTTGAAACTCTTGATCCGGAATCGCTTTTCGGTTCCGGCAGTTCAGGAAATCACACCGAGTTCGCGCCCGACCGCGCCGAACGCCTCGACCGCACGGTCGATGTCGGCGCTGGAATGGGCGGCCGACATTTGCGTGCGGATGCGCGCCTGGCCCTTCGGCACCACCGGAAACGAGAAGCCGATGACATAGATGCCGCGCTTCAGCATGCGCGCCGCCATCTCCTGCGCCAGTGTCGCATCGCCCAGCATGACCGGGATGATCGGATGATCGGCGCCGGCAAGCGTAAAGCCGAGCTTACCCATTTCAGACCGGAAGCGCGCCGCATTGGCATAGAGACGCTGACGCAGCGCATCGCCATTGCCGATCAGTTCGAAAACCCGGATCGAGGCGCCGGCGATCGCCGGCATCAGCGTGTTGGAAAACAGATAGGGACGCGAGCGCTGGCGCAACCAGTCGACCACCTGGCTCTTGGCCGATGTGTAGCCGCCCGATGCGCCGCCCAATGCCTTGCCGAGCGTGCCGGTGATGATGTCCACCCTGCCCTCGACGCCACAATGCTCGGCCGAGCCACGGCCGTTCTTGCCAACGAAGCCGACTGCATGGCTGTCATCCACCATCACCATTGCATCGTATTTTTCCGCGAGGTCGCAGACGCCCTGGAGATTGGCGATGATGCCGTCCATGGAAAAAACGCCGTCGGTGGCGATCAGCTTGAAGCGGCTGCCTTCGGCCTTCTTCAATTCCTCCTCGAGCGCCGCCATGTCGTTGTTGGCATAGCGAAAGCGTTTTGCTTTGGAGAGCCTGACGCCGTCGATGATCGAGGCGTGGTTCAGCGCGTCGGAAATGACCGCGTCCTCCTCGGAAAGCAGCGTCTCGAACAGGCCGCCGTTGGCATCGAAACAGGAACCGTAGAGGATTGTGTCCTCCATACCGAGGAAGCTCGATATCTTTGCCTCGAGCTGCTTGTGCTCTTCCTGCGTGCCGCAGATGAAACGCACCGACGCCATGCCGTACCCGTAGCGGTCAAGCGCCTGCTTGGCCGCGTCGCGCAATTCGGCGCTGTCTGCGAGCCCGAGATAGTTGTTGGCGCAGAAATTCAGCACCTTTTCGCCGCCCACCTCGATCTCTGCCGACTGCGTCGAGGTGATCACCCGCTCGGATTTGTAGAGGCCGGCCGATTTCAGCCCTTGAAGTTCGCTGTCGATATGGGAGAGGAATGCCGCGCTCATGATCAGGCCCTGTTGAGATTTGAATGGACTGTCGCCCCGCGCGGGCGAAAAATCCACCGCAAAAGCGATCGCTTCGGTGACGCGACGGCCGGTGGCCACAATGCCGCCCCAGAATGACGCCAAATGGCGGATATTCAAATGCAGCTGCGGCGCGAAAGAACGCGATAACCATTTCGCGAGCTTTCCACCGCTGCCGCTATCGCCGCTCTGTCGACTTCCAGAGCTGTTAACACTTTCAAGCCAATGGTTCTCACACCTAAACAATCTGTCGGCGAGAGGGACCGCCCCAGAAAATGTCGCAGCAACCGGCGCAAACCATTTCGGGCAGGCTGATACTGTTGATCAAGGCCGGCTATTGGCTGGCGCTGCTGATCATTGCAGCCATGGTGGTGGCCTCCTTCATCCTTCTCCAGCAGATGATGGCTGCCCAGCGGCACGACGATACGCTGCTCGATATAGTCGGCATGCAAAAGACGCTGTCGCAACGCATTGTCTTCCTTGCCAACGCTGCAGGTGCTGCTTCGCGCAACCAACAACCGGCTCTGGTCACCGCATTCAAACAGGCCACTGCGGAGTTCGAGAGGAACTACGACCTTCTGCTCGAGCGGGTCGTCGCCGACCCGGCGTCATCGGCAAGGTTCGATCCAAAATCAGTCGAGAGCGTGCTTTTCGCCAAGCCGTTTCATCTCGATTACTTCTCGGTCGGGCTTATCGCCAACGGCCAACGCCTGGTTTCGGCGTTTGAATCACGACTCGGTATGGCCGATAATGGCGGCTACAAGGGCGGCGGCGAACGCGTTAACCTCGACGCTTCCATCGCCAATGCGACCCTGTCGGGCTATGCGGCACTCGGCCAGCGCATCAGCGCCCATGCCGATGCGCGATCGGAAACACTTCTCGATCTCCATCGAACGCTGTTCTACACCACCATCGGCGTCATCGTGCTGGTGGCACTTTTCATCTTCAGGCCGATGTCGAACGCCATTCTGCGCAAGACGCATGAACTGATCGATGCCCGCAATTCCATGGCCTTCATCGCCGTGCATGACGGCCTTACCGGCCTGCACAACCGCACCTTCCTGACCGACCATTTCGATACGCTGATCAAGGGGGCACAGCGCCGGCGAGAGCGGCTTGCGGCGGTCCACCTCGACCTCGACCGGTTCAAGCAGATCAACGACACGCTTGGCCACGCCGCCGGCGACTATGTGCTGGTGGTGACGGCGCAGCGCATGCGCGATTCCTGCCGGGCGTCGGATCTCTGCGTGCGTCTCGGCAGCGATGAGTTCGTAATGATCCTCAATGGTGCCGGCGGCACCGAGGACATCAACATGGTCGCCAGGCGCGTCCTGACGCAGATCAACGAACCGATCGTCTTTCGGGGCACGACCATCCTTCCGGGCGCCAGCGCCGGCGTCGCCGTCTATCCGGTCGACGCCGACAATGCGCAAGATCTGCTTGTCCATGCCGACCTCGCGCTCCACTCCGCCAAGAAGCAGAGTGGCGGCAGCCTCTCATTCTTCTCCGAGGAGTTGCGGCATGAACTCGATTTCCGCAAGCAGCTCGAGCATGACATTAGGATCGCGATCGCGGAGAAGGCGTTCCAGGTCTATTTCCAGCCGCAGGTTTCGTTGTCGAACGGTACGGTCGGCGGCATCGAGGCGCTGGTTCGCTGGAAGCATGCCGAGCGCGGCATGATCGCACCGGGCGAATTCATTCCCGTCGCCGAAAAATGCGGACTCATGCCGGAGATCGGCCGCATCGTCATCGCCAAAGCAATCAGCGAGGCGGCCGAGTGGAGCCGCGCCGGTGTTGCCTTTGGACGGCTCGCCGTCAACGTGTCCGGCTCCGAACTGCGTGAGCCCGATTTCGACGCCTTCCTCTTCGGCGTGCTGGAAAAAACTGGCCTGCCGCCACAAAAGCTTTCGCTGGAAATCGTCGAATCCGTCATTCTCGACGACGAGAAGACCGGCATAGCGGCAAAGCTGCGGCACATCCGCGCCGCCGGTGTTCATCTCGAACTCGACGATTTCGGCACCGGCTACGCGTCGCTCAGCCACGTCAACCCGAACGAGATCGACCGGCTGAAGATCGATCGACGCTTCGTCCAGAATATCAATGAGAACGACGACAACACCAAGATCGTGCGGGCCATCACCGAACTCGCCCGCGGCCTCGGCATCTCGATCGTCGCCGAGGGCGCCGAAACCGAGGCCGAGCTCGATTCGCTGATGGCGATCGGCTGCGACCAGGTTCAGGGCTACTCCATCGCCTTCCCGATGCCGCAGGACACGGCACGCGAATGGCTGGTCGCGCGGGCGCCGAAGAAAGCCAGGCTAACGCTGCTGCGGGGAAGCCGGGCGTAAGGCGCCAACCTTGACATGCCGCCTTGGAATGGCGGCCTGACGGGTGAGTCCGGCTAAAGCCGATCTGCCGCTGACTGCCGCAATGGCGGCAAGTTCTTCAGCGGGTTGAGCATCGGCACCCCGAGCGGTGCAAAATGATCTCGTTGTCGGTCAGTATCGTCAAACCGTGGACCTCGGCCGTCGCGGCGATCGCTATGTCTTCGAACCCTGGCCGATGCGCCCTTGCCCGATCAAGGATGGACCCGGCGGCATGTGCGGCGCGCAAATCGAAGGGAAGAACCCTCTTTCCTTGGGCCACTGAAACAATGCGTTCGGCAGTTGGGATCAATCGACATTCGCCCGCAGCGCCGCCAGGACTTCCGCGAACTCCGCCAACCTGTCGTCGGACAACCCGGTCCGCAGCCGCTTGTCGAAGGCAAGGGCTGCCATGCGCAATTTCAGGAACAGCGCCTCTCCCGCTTCGGTCAGTTCGACCTGATGGACGCGGCGGTTTTCCGGATCGCGGCGCCGGGTCAGCAAACCTTGCGTCTCCATCGCGTTCAGATGGTGGGTCAGCGTCGCGCCTTGGATTCCGATCATGCCGGCGAGCTCGCGCTGGTTGGCCAGCTCGCGCGACTTGATCGACAACAGAGTGACCCAGACCGGCAGCGTGCCGCCAGCCTCGACCAAGGCGGCGTCGAAGGCCTGTGCGACAAGCTTTGCGGTGCGGGCGAGATTCATCCCGATTGGCGGGCGATCAAAAGGCGTCATGATCCGACAATAGAGCAAGGGAAAGGCCGATGGAACTGGCCCATGCTTATACATTGACACCTAATCATTAGATATCTAACCTTATGTGAGCGGTGGGGAAAGGAGGAAATGCGGTCATGCAGTATGTCTACATCATCGTCCTCGGCCTTCACGTATTGGCCGGTGTGTTCTGGGCTGGAACGACCATCGCGGTCGCCCGCGATCCGGAGATTCGGATCGAACGGTTTTTCCGGCCGCAAATGGGAGCGGCCGGCATGGTCTTCCTGACCGGCATACTGCTCTGGTATTTCTTCCACAGCGGTTATTTCGGTTCGATGGAAATCGTTCTGGCCCTGGGTATCGCGACGGCCCTGATTGCCACCGGTGTTCAGGGCGCGCTGGTCGGCTCTGCCAGCAGGCGGCTTGCCGGCACTGACGCGGCGACGGAAATGCAGTTGCGCGCGAAAATGACAAGGGGCGAACGCATCGCTGGTGGGCTGCTGGTCATCACCGTACTTTGTATGGCTACCGCCAGGATGTTTTGAGTGGCCAGCCGCAATCATGGTTCAAGAGATCGTACGGTGTCCGGCGGCAAGCCGGCGGCGTGCGCGGCGCGCAGATCGGACCGACGTGCCTGATGGCTCTCCGTGCGGAGGTTCGGCTGCGCGCCACCAATCAATCCGAAGTGATCTTCAAATCCGCAATCCGAACCTTATGCCGTCATAGACTGCTGCGTGGATGTTGCGAGATGCGACCGCATCGCCGATGCGGAAGAGCACGAAACCGCCTTGCGGATTGCGCGCCGGAAAAATATCGCCGCCATTGACCAGCCGCTCGTAATCGACCGCGCCGCCGTTCTTCGACAGCGGTTTCAGTGCGAGATAGAGATCATCGAGCGGCAGCGTGCCGTGCTCGACCACCACCTGATCGACCCGCCGCTCGCCACGCCAGCCGTCAGCGAAGTCTGAGCCGAGTTCGGCGACCAATTGATTGCCCTCGCGCCGCACCGAGAGCAGCCGCGTGTTGATGGTGATCGTGACGCCCTTCTCCTGGAAGGCGCGCATATAGGGCACGTGGTTCATACCGCCCATTTCCGGGGCGAAGAAGCGTTCGGGCGAAACCAGCTCAAGCTTTGCACCGCTATTGGCGATCAATTCGGCCGCACCCATGCCCTGATGGCCGCCATTGTCGTCATAGAGCAGCACGTGTTCGGCCGGCTTGATGCTGCCGGCCATGATCTCCCAGCTCGAAGTGACGAGATTGTCGCCCGCCGCCAGCGGCGGGTTCTGCGGCAGGCCGCCGGTGGCGACAACCACCACGTCGGGCGACAGCGCCAGAACATCGTCCTTCTCCGCCCAGATGTCATAGCGGATCTCGACGCCGAGCCGGCCGAGTTCGGCCAGCCGCCAGTCGATAATGCCGATCAACTCCTTGCGGCGTGGGTTTTGCGTCGCCAGCCGCACCTGGCCGCCGGCCTGGCTCGATGCTTCCAGCACCGTCACCTGGTGACCACGCTCGGCCGCGACACGCGCCGCCTCCAGACCGCCGGCCCCAGCGCCGACAACGACCACGTTTCGCTTCGGTCCCTCGGTCCTCGGGATGATGTGCGGAATATCAGCCTCGCGGCCGGTTGCCGCATTGTGGATGCACAGCGCCTCGCCGCCCTCATAGATGCGGTCGAGGCAGTAAGTGGCGCCGACGCAAGGGCGGATTTCGTGCTCGCGGCCCTCCATCACCTTGCGGATGATATGCGGATCGGCGATGTGGGCGCGGGTCATGCCGACCATGTCGAGTTTGCCGGTGGCGATGGCGTGACGCGCGGTGGCAACATCGGCAATGCGCGCCGCATGGAAGGTCGGGAATTTCGTCGCCGCCCTCACCTCGCCGGCGAAGTCGAGATGCGGCGACGAGCGCATGCCGGTCACCGGGATGACCTTAGTCAGCGCGGCATCGGTTTCGATCGAGCCACGGATGATGTTGAGGAAGTCGACCTTGCCAGAGCCGGCCAGCCGCCTGGCGATCTCGACGCCTTCCTGTTTCGACAAGCCCTTCTCGAAATCCTCGTCGGCGACCATGCGGATGCCGACGACGAACTTGTCGCCGACCGCTGCCCGCACGGCGTCGAGCACCATGCCGGTGAAGCGCAAGCGGTTGTCGAGCGAGCCGCCGAAATCGTCGTCGCGCTGGTTGGTGGCGGGCGACCAGAAGCCGTCCATCAAATGGCCGTAGGCCTCGAACTCGATGCCGTCCAGGCCAGCGGCCTGGCAGCGCTGGGCGGCGGCGGCGTAGTCGGCGACGATGCGCTCGATATCCCAGTCCTCAATGGTCTTGGGAAAGGCACGATGCGCCGGCTCGCGCACCGGCGACGCGGACAGCACCGGCAGCCAGTCGGCCTTGTTCCAGCCGGTACGGCGGCCGAGATGGGTGATCTGGATCATCACCTTGCAGTCATGCTCGTGGCAGGCATCGGCGAGCTCCGTGAGCCATGGCACGATCCGGTCGTCATAGACGTGCAGATTGCCGAAGGCGGCCGGGCTGTCGCGCGAGACGATCGCCGAACCGGCGGTCATGGTCAGCGCCATGCCGCCTTTGGCCTTTTCGGCGTGGTAGAGCCGATAGCGCTCTTTCGGCATACCGTCCTCGGAATAGGCCGGCTCATGGCTGGTCGACATGACCCGGTTCTTCAGCGTCAGATGCTTGAGCTGGTAAGGCTGGAGAAGCGGATCGTTAGTGGTCATCGTCTTCCTACTGTTTCAAATTGTGCTAATGAACGGCAAATTTTGATTTTACGCATGTCGTTGTCCCAAAACCGCTGCGCACCCTCGGGTCAGGCCCGTGGGCAGGCTTTTTGGGCGACATGCAGTAAGGAACCCGCCCATGACCGATACGAAAAACCTTACCCAGCTCGGCACCAACGTCGAGGCGCCACAGAGCCCTGAAGCGGCAGTCCTGGAAACCGTGCCGTTTTCGCGCGGCGACGGGCCGCCGGCCATCGTTCGCTTCACCTGCCCGGAATTCACCTCGCTCTGCCCGGTCACCGGCCAGCCGGATTTCGCCCATATCGTCATCGACTATGCGCCCGATACGCTGCTGGTGGAATCGAAGTCGCTCAAGCTGTTCATGACCTCGTTTCGCAACCATGGCGCCTTCCATGAAGAATGCACCGTCATGATCGGCCGCCGCATCATCGCCGCGACCAAACCACTGTGGTTGCGCATTGGCGGCTATTGGTATCCGCGCGGCGGCATTCCCATCGACGTGTTCTGGCAGACCGGTGTGCCGCCGGAAGGCGCCTGGCTGCCCGACACCGGCGTCGCACCCTATCGCGGGCGCGGCTGAGCCTGAGTTTCTAAGGAACGCACGTTGCATCAGTTGAGCGGCAGCCGCCGGTAGCGGCCAGGGTTGTTCGGGTCGCTGAAATGGCCCATCGGCCCTTGTTCGGCGAAGTGCCCGGCCCAGCGCTTCATTGCAGCGGGGTCGAGCTCGACGCCCAGTCCGTGGCCCTCCGGCACACGCACCGTGTTGCCGGTCTGCCGGAACGGACCGTCCTTGATGACGTCGCCGATCTGCCAGCGAAACAGCGATTGCGACGCTTCCGTGATCCATGGCGTCGCCGCCACGACATGCAGATAGGCTGATGTCATGATGCCGAGATCGTTTGAATAACACCAGAACCCCTTGCCCATCGCCTCACAGGCGGCGATGAATTTCAGGGTTTTCGACAGTCCGCCGAGTGCTGCGAAATTGCAGACGAAGTAATCCGGCGCACCAAGCGCGACCGCACGTCTGAGATCGGGGATGTGCGTGGAGAACGGAATGCGCGAATGCTGGCGCAGCGCCGCCATCTCCTCGAAGGTCGCGACCGGATCTTCGTAGTTGCGGATGTTGAACGGCTCGATCTCGCGCAGCACCCAGCGCGCGGTGGTCAGCGACCACTGCATGTTGGAATCGAGTTTGATCTGCGCCTTGTCGCCAAGCGCCTCGCGCAGCATGCGCACGGTCCTGATCTCGAGCTCGGGATCGCCCATGATCAGCTTGCCCTCGAAGATGGTCGAGCTATGCTCCTCGCGCATCTTTAGGCAGTATTCGACGATCGCTTCGGACGTCATTTCGCCACCCGCTCCGCCCTGCGCGGCGCGAAACGAGAAATATTCCGAAAACGGAATGTCCTTGCGCACCGCGCCGCCGAGGACTTTGTAGAGCGGCATGCCGAAGACCTTGCCTCTGATGTCCCACAGCGCCAGCTCGACGGCGCCGAAGGCCACGGAGGCGGCATTCTCACCGGTGTTGGCGGTGATCTGCCAGGGCGGCACGCTGCGCGCCTCGCAGTCAGCGATGTCGAGCGGATCGGCGCCGATCAGCGCCGGCGCGATCTCGGCCTTGATCACCTCGCCGAAATGCCACCAAGGCGCCTCGCCCAGTCCGACTACGCCTTCGTCCGTCTCGACTTCTATGATCGATTTCGAGGCGCCGCCATAAAGCCCGGCCGTCCACCAGAATGGGGCGTCTAACGGAACGTTGACATGGGTGACGCGGATATTGGTGATCTTCATCGGTTCCCTTCTCACTCACACTGATATTGGCTGAGCGCCCATTCGCCGGTCACCGACAAAAGGTCCGTGATCTTCCAATCGCCGTCGACTTTCCTGAATTTCCACTCCAGCCGGTGCGGATTGTCGGCGACGACGAAGGCGACGACGACCTTGGCCTCGTCGCCCTTGACCGCTTCAATGGTCTTCAGGCTCTTATCGATCTCGGCCCTGTCATACGCCGCATTGTCGAGCGCCATGTTGGGATCGAGGCACTCGCCCTGCCCCGATTTCCGCAGTGCATCGCTCTTGTCGAGCACCGACTTCGCCGGATCGGCGAAGTGGCTGCGCAGGGCCGGTTCGAGCTCGAGCCCGACATGCTCGTAGAACGGTTTCACCACCGCCGTCGGCGAACCCGGCTGCGCCGGCGCTGCCCGTTGATTTTCTGCCGGCGGCGGTGCAGCCGGTGGAGTTGCAGGCGCCGCATTATCGGCCGGCGCATTTGCGGGCGGCGCGCTGAACAGTCCCTGAGCGGCGGTGCTGCTCAACCCCGCCGCCAGCAGGCACACAGTCGCTAGGGACCGGCAGCGGGCCATGGCATCACTCCGGAGTCTGGCCAGCCAGGCATTCGAGCGCACTCAGCGTCCAGCCGCTGGTCTTCGAGGTGATGTCGGCGATCTTCCACCGGCCGTCGATCTTCTTGAGCGACCAGACCATTTCGCGTTTAGAATCTTCGCCTTCCGGGAAAAGATTGAAGGTCACCGTCACGCTGGCGCTATCGCCATCCACCGCTTCCGACAGCTTCAGCGTCTTGGCGACTGTCTTCTCGTCATAGTCCTGCGCGTCGAGACCGGGGGCGAAATCGATGCAAGGCACCTCATCCGGCTTGTTCTTCTGCGCCAGGTCGTTGAGGTCGAACAGCTTGGTCACCGGCTCGGTGAAACGGTCGCGGTATTTCGCGTCGGCCTCGAATTTGACCTCTGGCATGTAGAAGAACTTCACCGCATTGGATGCCGGCCCGGCCAAGGCGGCCGCAGGCGCTGCGATCGAGAGAGCGGCGGCAAGCACAGTCAGTCTCATCCGATAATCTCCAGGCTTTCGTGGTGGGAACCGTTCAATACCACGAATCCTGCATCCCGGCTTTTTTGCAGCCCATGAAATCCCTTTGGGCGTTAACTCAGGCGCCCTTGGGCGTTCACTCAGGCGTCCAGCCAGACGTTCTGGAGATCCATCTCGAAGGTCTGGTGGACAGCGTAATTCTTCACCTTCTTGTCCATATGGCTGAACAGCTTCTGCCAAAATGGCTGAACGATGACGCCCGAATCCTGCAGGATCTGCTCAACGTCCTTCATGACCTCGCGGCGCTTCTCCACGTCGATGAGCGAGAGAGCCTGCTTGAGCTTGGCATCGAAATCGGGATTCGAATACGCCGTTTCATTCCAGGCCTCGCCGGTGCGATAGCCAAGCGCCAGCACCTGAACGCCGAGCGGGCGCATGTACCAGATGGTCATGGAATAGGGGTATTTCGTCCAGTCGTTCCAGAAGGTCGACCCCGGCAGCACCGTGCGCTTCACCTTGATCCCGGCATCGCGCAGCTGGCCGGCAATCGCGTCGCCGGTGTTCTTTTGCCAATCGTCCTCGACGGTGATCAGTTCATGCTCGAAGTCGGCCTGTCCGGCCTCGGCCATCAGCGTCTTGGCCGCCGCCGCGTCGCGTGTCTTCTTGGGCAGCGGGTAGTATTCCGGATGGATCGGGCTGACATGGTGGTTTTCACCGACGGTCCCGCGCCCGGCGTAGCCGAGTTCGAGCACCGCATTGTTGTCGACGGCCATTTGCAGGGCGTTGCGCACCCGTTGGTCATCATAAGGCTTGTGCGTGATATTGGTCCGGGCAACGAGCGTGGTCGCTGTCGCGACCTCCGATTTCACCAGATCCATCTGGTCGAGGATGTCGATGAAGTCGGCGGGTGTCTCGAAATTGACGTCGATTTCGCCGGATTCGAAGGCATTCACCGAAGCATTGAAGTCGGTGCCGTAGTCGATGAATTCGACACTGTCGAGCGGCGCTTCACCACCCCACCACTTGCCATTCTCACGACGCTTGACGACCGCTTTCTCGCCGACCGAATAAGACACGAGTTCGAACGGCCCGGTGCCAATCGGCTTTTTGATAGGATCGGCGCCGTCGGCATCGAATTTGCGATGGACGACGAGCGCCGGATAGTCGGTAAAGTTCGGGATCAGCGAAATGTCCGGTTCATTCAGCTTCAGCTTGACCGTGTTGTCGTCGACCTTGGTGATTGCGCCTTCCCTGGCCTTGCCGGATGCGGCGTCGATCAGCGCGCCGACTCGTGCGGCCATGGAATTGCCAGCGGCACCCTTCTCGCACCAGCGCGTTAGATTATAGACCACATCTTCGGCATTGAAAGCATCGCCGTTGTTCCAGGTGACGCCCTTGCGCAGATGCAGCACGTATTCGGTGGCGTCGTCGTTGACGTCCCAGCTTTCAAGCAGGACCGGCTCGAATGTGAATTCGCGCGTGTAGCGGACAAGCGGTTCCAGCCAGGTGCGGGTGATGTTTGCCATCTCCACCCAGTCGTAAGTGCGCGGATCCTTTTGTCCCTTCACCGCCATCGAAACGTGCAGCGTTCCGCCTTTCTTCGGCTCTTCGGCCAAGGCCCGTTCCGGCACGGCAAGACCGATCATGCCGTAGGCAAGGGCCGTCGATGCGCCGAAGGCGCTTGCCAGCGCCAGAAACTCGCGCCGGTCCATGCGACCCGCACGCGTCTCTTCCGCCATCACCTCGATGGCGCCCGGCACGCGATCGCCTTTGCTTCTGAAGAATGTCATTTTTTCCTCCCGTCTGGTTCCCGTCAGGTCTTCGCCTGTCCTGTTAACTAACGCTGTCCGGCAGCTTTTCCTCGCGCAGCGCGATCAAATCTTTGAGACCATCGGCGATGCCTTCGTCGAGCTTCGGCTCCTCATAATCCGCGAGCATGTTGCGCGCTTTCTCGCGGCCGCGGGTATCGTGGTCCTTTGCCCCTTCAGCCTTCCACTGTTCGTACGAATTGAAGTCCATGACGCTGGGCATGAAGAAGGCCGACTCGAAATGTTCGAGCGTGTGTTGGGTGCCGAGGAAATGGCCGGCAGGGCCTATTTCGCGGACCGCCGCCATCGCGTCCTTGAAATCGTCGAAGGAGAGCCCGCCTGCGTATTTGTACCAGCCAACAAGCTGTTCGCAGTCCGTCGCGAATTTTGAATAGCCGCAGGTCAGACCGGCCTCGAGCCATCCGGCGGAGTGCCAGATGTAGTTGGCGCCGGCAAGGATAGCGGCATGCATCAGCATGTTCGCCTCGTAGCCCGCCTGGGCGTCATTCAGCTTCGATCCGACATGGAAGCCCGACGTGCGCCACGGCAGCCGGTATTTCCGCGCCAGCGCCCCCATCAGATACATCATCTGGGCCGCCTCAGGCGTGCCGCCCATGGGTGCACCGGTCTTCATGTCCACCGTGACCATGAACTGTCCGTAGATCTGCGGCGAACCCGGACGCAGCAGCTGTGTGAACGCGACGCCCGCCAGCGCTTCCGCATTGACCTGAGCGACCGCTCCCACGGCAGAGGCGGAAGTCGAGGCGCCGCAGAGAGCGAAGGGCGCAAGGATCAGTGGCTGGTTGTGGCGCGCATAGACCTTCATCGCGTCCAACATGGTGGCATCCCACACGAGCGGCGAATTGCAGTTGGTGATCGCCACCAGGACAGGGTTGTCACGGACATAGTCCTCGCCGAAAACGATGCCTGCCATCGCCATCGTGTCTTCGGCTCGATCCTTGGACGTCACGATGCCCATGAACGGCTTGTCGGAATGCTTCAGCGCTGAATGGATGATGTGGAGGTGACGCTTCGGGACCGGGATTTCCATCGGCTCGCAGATGATCGAGCTCGACGAGTGCAGCGCTGGGGCCATGTAGGCGAGCTTGTGGAAATTCTGCAGGTCGGCGAGCGTGCCATAGCGCCTGACGTTGTCGAGGTCGCGCACGTAAGGCGCGCCATACATCGGCACGAAGATGGAGTTGTCTCCGCCCACGCGCACCGACCGCTGCGGATTCCTCGCATTGAGAGTAAACTCCGAAGGGACCTTCGATAAGAGCTCCATCAGGAGGGCGCGATCGATGCGGACTCTTGTGTCTGAGACATCGGCTCCCGCGGCCTTCCACATTGCAATGGCCTCGTCGTCGCGGAACTCGCATCCCACCTCTTCCAGGATGCTGAGCGACTCCTGGTGGATCAGTTCCACCGCCTCGTCCGGGACCATCTGATATACCGGAATCTTACGGACCAGGGTCGGAAACGACGCTATGGGCGTTCCCCGCAGCGCCTTGCGCCCCAGGCGGCCACCCGCTCGACGGTTGGCGTGTTCGGTCACTTCAGCGGCCGGTACGTTCATGGCAACTCCATCCTCCCAGAGCCAGTCAACTTAGCGAGACAAAATACAGCTGTGACGCTGGAAAATCCTGATCTCTTGTATAAGTTCAGCTTATGCGAAGCCTGCGCCACCTGCTGCCGTCCGCCGGCAGCCTGATCGTTTTCGAAGCCGCCGGGCGGCTGTCGAGTTTTACCGCCGCCGGGCGAGAGCTTGGCATGACGCAGGCTGCCGTGTCCTACGCGATCCGCGGGCTTGAAGAGCACCTCGGCGCGAAACTCTTCCAGCGTCGCCATCGACAAGTCAGCCTGACCGAAGCCGGTGACCGCTTTCACGCCGACGTCTCGCTTGGCCTGTCGCACATCCGCAAATCGGCGGAGGATTTGCGCCTACAGGCGACCGGCGGCCATGTGACGCTTGCCGCGTCGACCGCTTTCGGTTCCTTCTGGATGATGCCGCGCCTGCAGCAGTTCCGCGACGAACTGCCGGGCATTGATCTGCGCATCCAGACCGCCGACCGCGATCTCGACATCATCGCCGAGGGCATCCCGCTCGCTGTGCGCGGTGGCGAGCCCCGGGAATGGCCGGACTATCATTCACTGCCACTGGCCGACGAGGAGATATTCCCCGTCGCCGGCGTGAGCTATGTGGCACGGTTCGGGCTGCCGGAAACCGTCGAGGATCTTCCATCACACCGGCTCATCCATCTCGAAGAACCGTTTCGCGAGGCCGCGAGTTGGGACGAGTGGTTCGCCTCGGCCGGGGTCAACATCACCGATGCCGGGCGCGGCTTGCGCATCAATGATTATGCCTTGGTGATCCAGGCGGTGATGGAAGGGCAAGGCATTGCGCTCGGCTGGGGTCACCTCGCCGAGCGCCTGCTGGCGTCGGGACTGCTCGTGCGCGTCACCGACCACACAATGACGACCGGCAAGGGCTTTCATGTCATCTGGTCGAGAAACCGGGAGCTCAGCGACAATGCTCGCAAGGTGCGAGACTGGCTGGCCGCGCAGGCGTGAGGCTATTCCAATAGTGCCCCTGTCAAACCCTCACGACGACCTTGCCGAATTGCTCGTTCGACTCGAGAAAGCGATGCGCTTCGACGATCTGCTCGAATGGAAAGGTTTTGGCGATTGCCGGCTTTAGCGAACCTGACATCAATCCGTCGAGGATGAACGCCTTGGCAGCTTCCAACTTCACCGGATCGCCAGTGATCTCGTGGACGAGATAGCCGCGCAGCGTCAGCGTCTTGGCCAGCACGGCGAACAACGGGAGCGGCGTCGGCTCGCGGCTCAAGCCGCCATATTCAATGAGAATGCCACCCCGTGCCATCGCCGCCGTCAGAGGCGCGAAAATCGGGCCGCCGACCGCGTCGAACACCACTCGGATGTTGTCCGGACTGGCGATTTCCTTCAGCCGGGCTTCCAGATCTTCGTCCGCTGAAGCGACGACATGGGCCGCGCCGAACTTGAGCAGGGCCTCTCTCTTGGCAGATGTCCGCGTGACCGCGATCGCGGTCGCACCAACGATGTTGGCAATCTGGATCGCGGCAAGTCCGACACTGCTCGATGCCGCGGTAATGACGACAAAGTCGTCTCTGCTGAGCTTGGCAATGTCGATCAGTGCGCCATAGGCGGTGAGATATTGCATCCAGACGGCTGCCGCCTCTTCCCAGCTGAGCGATGGCGGATGTTTGACCACGAGCTCGGCGGGATATGTGGCAATCTCACCATAGGCGGGCCAGCGGGCCATCGATAATGGCGGCACGACGCTGACGGCGTCACCTGGCGCAAATCCGTGCACGGCTTCGCCGACCGCTTCGACGACACCCGCTGCCTCAAGGCCAAGACCGGAAGGCAACGGCGGCGTCTGGATATAAGTGCCCGAACGCAGCAGCGCCTCGGCCCGGTTGAGACCCAATGCCTTGACCCAGATCTGAATCTCGCCCCGACCTGGCGCTTGAATATCGACATTCTCGATGCGCAGAACCTCGGGACCACCATGCTCATAAAAACGAACCACACGTGCCATGCGGTCATAACTCCAAAATATTTTGAACCGAATACGCTATGCCAGCGGCCATCCGGCGGATAAATGGTTGCTTGGGCAAGACAGTAGAAACTGGGAGTTTTGAATATGGATCGCCTTACGAGCATGGCCGTGTTCGTCAAAACCGTCGATCTCGGCTCGTTCGCGGCGACTGCAGCCGCTCTCGACCTGTCCGGACCGATGGTCGGCAAGCATATCCGGTTTCTCGAGGAGCGTCTGGGCGTGCGCCTCATCAACCGGACCACACGCCGCCAGAGCCTGACCGACTTCGGGCGCGCCTACTATGAGCGCTGCCGGCTGGTACTCGCTGAAGCCGAAGCTGCGGATGCACTCGCGGCCGATCAACTTTCCGAACCACGCGGAAAGCTGCGCGTCATCATGCCCGTGCACTTCGGCCGGCGCTGCGTTGCCCCGATCCTGCTGGAGCTTGCGCAGCGATATCCCGCTCTGGAACTCGACCTGTCGTTCAGCGATCCCATCGCCGATCTTGCAGAGGATGGCTGCGATCTTGCCATCCGGACCGGCAATCTGGAGGATCAGGCCGGCGTGATGGCGCGTCGCGTCGCGCGCCAGCGCATGGTCGTCTGCGCGTCGCCATCCTAATCTCGAGATGCATGGGTTGCCACGGCAGATAGAGGATCTCGGCAGCCACCGGACCATCATCTACCGCCGTTCGGGCCGTGTCGTTCAACCGTGGTTGTTCCCGCGCCACGGCCAGTCTGCGCTGGAAGTCATGCCGGTCAGCCGGTTGCGGTTCGACGACCTCGCTGCGATCGCCGATGCCGCGGCAGCCGGCATGGGGCTTGCCTGGCTGCCATACTGGCTGGTCCGTGAGCGCATTCAGGCCGGCGCACTTGGCCCGCTGTTATCGGACCAGCCGGGATTTCTTTACGACGCTTATGCGCTCTGGCTGCAGACGCCTCACTTGCCGCTGAAGGTCCGCCTTGCCGTCGACGCGCTGGCAGCGGCACTGCCCAGAATGATGACGTGAAATGCAGGAGTACGGCGCGGATTCCTGAATTCGCCCCTCCCGCATGGGCGACGAATCCGCGTATAATACCCCCATGCTCATCCGCCAGCTCTCCGAAACGATGATCAACCAGATCGCCGCCGGCGAAGTCATCGAGCGTCCGGCAAGCGTGGTCAAGGAACTGGTCGAAAACGCGCTCGACGCCGGCGCTGCCAGAATAGAGATCGTCACCGCCGGCGGCGGGCTCAACCTGATCCGCGTCACCGATGACGGCTCGGGCATCCCGGAGAAGGAACTGGCGCTGGCGATCGCGCGCCACTGCACCTCGAAGCTCGCCGACAACATCCACGACATCCGCTCGCTCGGCTTTCGCGGCGAGGCGCTGCCGTCGATCGGCTCGGTGGCGCGGCTGTCGATCCGCTCGCGCACGGCCAACGGCGACAGCGCCGCCGAGATCGGCATCGAAGGCGGCCGCGTATCTGCCGTCAAGCCGGCGGCCGCCAATCGCGGCACAACGGTCGAGGTGCGCGACCTGTTCTTCGCCACGCCGGCGCGGCTCAAATTCATGAAGGGCGAGCGCGCCGAAAGCTCGGCGACCAGCGACGTGATCAAGCGCATCGCCATCGCCTTCCCCGCCGTGCGCTTCACGCTGGCCGGTTCCGACCGCTCAACGCTGGAACTGCCGGCGACCGACGACAGTGCGGAAGGCCGGCTGCGCCGCGTTGCGCAAGTGATGGGCGCCGACTTTCCGGCCAATGCCATCGCTATCGACGCCGTGCGTGACGGTGTGCATCTCGCCGGCCACGTCTCGATCCCGTCCTTCAGCCGCGCCAATGCGCTGCAGCAATACGCCTATGTCAACGGCCGGCCGGTGCGCGACAAATTGATCGCCGGCGCCATCCGCGGCGCCTTCGCCGACGTGCTGCCGCGCGATCGCCATGCGGTGACGGTGCTGTTCCTGACGCTCGATCCGGCCATCGTCGACGTCAATGTCCATCCGGCCAAGGCCGATGTCCGCTTCCGCGATCCGGGGCTGGTGCGCGGACTGATCGTCGGCGCCATCCGCGAGGCGCTGGCCAATGCCGGCATCCGTGCCGCCACATCAGGGGCGGCCGGCATGATGGCGGCGTTCCGGCCGGGCGCAGCGTCCTATGCGCATGCCGGTCCAGCCAACGGCCATCGCAGCTATGAGGCCGCCTACCGTGCCTCCGGCTTCGCCGGTTTCGATCCGGCCCGCTCGCCGCAGCGGCCGCTGGACATGGGCTTGGAAGGCGGGGGATTTGAGGACACGGAACCAGGAAACGGCGGCTTCGGCGAAAACGATCAGGTGGCGTTCGACGCCGGACCGCTTCACAGCGCCGACGCGCGTGCCGGACAGACTGAGGCGGCGGATGCGCTGCTCGGCATGGCGCTGGGTGCCGCACGCGCGCAGGTGCATGAGAACTACATTGTCGCGCAGACCAGGGATTCGCTGGTCATCGTCGACCAGCATGCGGCGCATGAGCGGCTGGTCTACGAGGCGCTGAAGAACGCGCTGCATGCGCGCGCCGTGCCGTCGCAGATGCTGCTTTTGCCCGAGATCGTCGATCTGCCGGAAGAGGACGCCGAGCGGCTTGCCTTGCATTCCGAAACGCTGGCTCGCTTCGGCCTCGGCATAGAGCGTTTCGGCCCGGGTGCTGTCGCCGTGCGCGAGACGCCGTCGATGCTCGGCGAAACCAATGTCCCGCAGCTGGTGCGCGACCTTGCCGACGAGATCGCCGACAACGACACGGTCGACACGCTGAAAGAGCGGCTGGACAGGATAGCCGCGACCATGGCCTGCCACGGCTCGGTGCGTTCCGGCCGTCTGCTCAAGGCAGAGGAGATGAACGCACTGCTGCGCCAGATGGAAGCAACGCCGGGGTCCGGCACCTGCAACCACGGCCGGCCGACCTATATCGAGCTCAAGCTTGCTGATATCGAGCGGCTGTTCGGGCGGCGGTGAAGGGACTGAGCTTGTCAGTTCTGACGGCGCAGTCCCCTCTCCGGCCGCTTCGCGGCCACCTCTCCCCCATTAAAATGGGGGCGAGGAAACACCAATCGCCAAGGCCGCGACCCCGGAAAACTTGGGTTCCTCGCCCACGAGGTGGGGAGAGGTGGTTTGCGAAGCAAACCGGAGAGGGGAAATCATAAAGAGCCGTTCGAGACAGATCTCTATGATTCAAGCAAACCTTCGAGCCTCTGATTCACCTCTTCAAATTCACCACGATCACGCCGCCCAGCGCCAGTGCGCCACCGAGAATGCCGAGCAGCGTCGGCACCTCGCCCAGCCAGAAGAAGCCGATCAGCGTCGCCACAGGCGAAACCAGATAGAGGAAGTTCGAGGCGCGCGCCGCCGGCAGCCGCGAAAGCGCTGTCGCCCAGGCGGCGTAGGCGATGAGGCTCGGCACGATGCCGAGAAAGACGACGGCGCTAAGCCCGGCGGTATCGGCAACCGCCGCCTGCGCCAGGCCGCTCGGCAGGAAAGGCAACAGGCAGAGCGCGCCGAGCACCATGTTCGAGGCCGAAATGGTCAGCGGATGATGGCTGGCAAACAACGGCTTTTGCACGATGGTGTTGACGGCCGAGCACAGCGCCGAGCCGAGGACCAGCAGTGCGCCATTGTTGAAATACAACCCTTGCCCCTCGCCCATGGCGATGATGCCGATGCCGGCGAAGGACAGCAATGTTCCGGCCCAGGCCAGGCCTGAGAAGCGTTCGCCGAGCAGCGCCATCGCCATGATCGCGGTGAAGATCGGGCTGACGTTGATGATGAAGCCGGCAGCACCCGCCGAAACGGTCAGTTCGCCGAAATTGAGCATTGCCGTGTACAGCGCAACGAAGACGGCGCCGCCGAACCCGAAGCGCCACAATTCATCCAGCCGGGGCAGCGCCGGCCGCTTGACGGCGAGGAAGATCGCCGCCGGCACCGCGGCGATGGCGAAGCGCAGCGCGCCGAGTTCCAGCGGTCCGAAAGCGACGAGGCCGGCGCGGATCGCCGGGAAGGCGGAGGCCCAGCCGACCACTGTCAGCGCCACCGCAATGGCCGCCGTGGTATCTATCCACTGTGTCGTATTCAACGTGCCGGTACAGGCGTTCATGTCATTATTCCCGCGTTTCATGTCCTCAAACACACAAAACGCCTTTCCTGATCGGTTGACAAACGACCAAATCGAGGGTCATCTGTGACTATGGATCACAGCTCGGACGCAATACTGCCGCTCGAAACCCTGCGCGCCTTCGACGCCGCGGCGCGGACGGGCAGCTTTTCGGCGGCTGCCGAAAAACTCAACATCACCCATGGCGCTGTCAGCCGGCAGATCGCCAAGCTCGAGGACTGGCTCGGGCTGAAAGTGTTCGATCGCGGCGCGCGTGGGGTGTCGCTGACGATCGAAGGCAACCGCCTGCATCTGCGCACCACTGAGGCCTTCGCGCTGATATCCAGCAATTCGGACCGCTGGGTCGAACCGCGCGGCACCGCCGTGGTGCGGCTGACCTCGATCCCTTCGGTCAGCGGGCTGTGGCTGATGCCGCGCATGGCGGCGCTGGAAAACAATCCGTCCAGGCTGCGCATCGTGCTCGACGTCGACATCCGCCAGGCGGACCTTGCCGATGACGGTATCGATCTGTCGATCCGCTGTGGTCGCGGCCGCATCCCCGGCCGCGTCTCGGTGCAGCTGTTCGAGGAACATGTGTTTCCGGTCGCCTCGCCGGACCTCGCCCGCGAGATCGGCCGTGGCGACCCTGCCCGGCTGCTCAAATTCCCGCTGATCAACGATTCCGACGCCTCGGCCTGGCGCGCCTGGTTTGCCGCGCAGGACATGGACTATCGCCCGCGTCCGCAGGACCGCCGCTTCGAGGACTACAATCTGGTGCTCGACGCCGCAGCCCATGGCCTCGGCATCGCGCTGGCGCGGCCGCCGATGACCGAGCATCAACTGAAGTCAGGCCGCATCGTCGCTGTGGACGACCGCATCGTTCTCAGCCCGATATCCTACTGGCTCGATCGGCCTACAGGGCGACCGCGCGCCGCCGCCGCCGAGCTTGCCCGGCGCATCGCGGCCCAGGCCGGGCTGGCGGCGGAAAAGATCGAGGAGTTCATCGTAGCCGAGCAGTAGGATGCCGGACAGCCACTTTGCCGGCTTGGTCGGCTGGTTGTCGTCTGAAACAGAGCCGACCAGAGCCAATCTTGTCTCGCTCCAAGCTTGACCTTGCCGGCATTTTGTGGCGATGACATCGTCATGAACCTTGGCTCCATGTCATGATGAACCGCTTCGAAGGCCCCGGCGGCAAGGAAGCCCGTATCCGCTACCTGGACGGCGACTTTCAGGTGACCAGCCCCGGCGCCTTCGTGCGCTGCGCGGTCACCGGCGAAAGCATCCCGCTCGATGAGCTCAAATACTGGAGCGTCGCCAGGCAGGAGCCCTATGTGAGTGCCGCGGCCTCGCTGCGCCGCGAGATCGAGGCACATCCCGAAATGCGCAGCCGGCGCTAAACCGGTTACGCAGAATGAGACCCGATCTGTAGCGATCCTGTCCCGCCAGCATTCCGCAAAAGGTTCTGCCGTCGCGACGCCGAAGGCCTTTCAGCCCTGCAGCTTGCGCTGCCGCCAGGCATCCAGCGTCTCGTCGATGATGCGTTCGGGCACGTGGGCGGGATCGAACACGGTGTCGATCTCCAGAACATCGAGCTGTCCGAGGAAATCGGCGGACGCGGCATCGTGGCGCAGCCGGGCGGCGTCCTTGGCGGTGGTGATGAGCCCAAGTCCGGCACCTCGCGCTGTCGTTGCCAGTTCGGCAAGCTCGTCCTCGCCATAGAAATGATGGTCCGGAAACGACCGGGTCAGCGCAACCTCGCCGCCGGCCTCACGGACCGTGTCGAAGAATTTGTCGGGATGGCCGATGCCGGCAAAGGCGAGAAATCGCTTGCCGGCCAGCCCCGCCTTGCCGCTTGGCCGTGTACGCGCCTCGAAGATCGGCCGGCCGGCACGCGCCGCCTGGCGGACGACCGCATCGGCAGCAAGGCCCTCGCCCATCTTCAGCAGCGCGCTGGTGAAAACCAGTTGGTCGACGATATCAGCCCTGAGCGGACCGCCAGGAATGACGTGGCCGTTGCCGACGCCGTAGCGTGCATCAACGACGACCAGCGCATAGTCGATATGGATGCGGGCGCTCTGGAAACCGTCATCCATGATCAGGAAATCACAGCCATGCTTTTCCAGCAGAAGGCGCGCGCCGGCGGCACGGTTCGGCGTCACTGCGACCGGCGCGTGCTCGGCCAAAAGCAGCGGCTCGTCGCCGACATGCCTGGCGGCGTCGTGATGCGGATCGACGACATGCGGCTGCGCGAAGGAGCCGCCATGGCCGCGCGACAGGAAACCGGGATTGAGCTGCATGCGCCTGGCCTGCCGGGCCAGGGCGATCGCCACCGGCGTCTTGCCAGTGCCGCCGACGGTGAAGTTGCCGACGCACAGCACCGGCGCCTCGACCTTTTCGCGCGCTGCCGAGCGCATGCGGCGGCCGGCAACGAGGGCATAGATCGCGGACAGCGGCGCCAGCGCCAGCGCCCGCCAGTCCGGTTCTTCCCACCAGAAGGGGGGCGCTTCGCTGGCCATCTTAGCGGCCGTTGGCGCCCTTGAGGCGCGACTTGACGACCAACGGCTGAATGTAGGGTTCGAGCGACTTCAAGGTGAGCGCCAGCGCGCCGCGCATCTCGTCGACGGTCGCCGCGCCGGCCGCCATCATCTCATGGCGGGCCACCTCATTGCTCAACAGGAAATTGACGGCGCCGGCCAGCATGTCTCGGTCGCGCACCAGCTTGGCGCCGCCGCTGTCGAGCAGGCGCTGATAGGTCTCGCGAAAATTCTGGACATTGCGGCCGGCCAGCACCGCCGTGTCGAGCATGGCCGGCTCCAGCGGGTTCTGGCCGCCCTCCGAGGTGAGCGAACGGCCAACGAAGGCGATCTCTGTCAGCCGGAGATAAAGCCCCATCTCGCCCACCGTGTCGCCGAGCAGAATGTCCGTATCGGCGGTGATCCGGTCGCCCTTGCTGCGCCGCGCGACTTTCAGGCCCATGCCGGAAATCTGCGCGGCAAGCGCTTCAGCGCGATCGGGATGGCGCGGCACGACGATCGTCAAAAGACCGTGGTGACGCTTGTGCAGCATCGCGTGAACCTCGGCAGCGACCACCTCCTCGCCGTCATGGGTCGAGATCGCCGCCCAGGTCGGGCGGGCGCCGAGCTGGCGCTTCAGCGTGTACAGCGCCCTTTCATCGGCCGGCGGTGGCGTGGTGTCGACCTTGAGATTGCCGGATACGGTGACCGGCCGGGCGCCGAGCGAGAGGAAGCGCTCGCCGTCGACATCCGACTGGGCGACGACATGAGCGAGATTCTCGAACAGCGCCTCGGCGATGTTGGCGCGCTTCTTCCAGGATTTGAACGAACGGTCGGACAGCCTGCCATTGACCAGCACCTGCGGCACACGGCGCGCGCCGAGCTCCAGGATGGTCATCGGCCAGATCTCCGATTCGGCGATGATCGCCAGGTCCGGCCGCCAATGGTCGAGGAAGCGGCTGACCGCCGGCTTAAGGTCGAGCGGCACATATTGGTGGATGATGCGGTCGCCGAGCCGTTCGTCGGCAACCTGAGCGGAGGTGACAGTCCCCGTCGTCAGCACGATGTTGACGCCGTAGTCGAGAATGCTCTCGACCAGCGGCACGACGGCGATCGTCTCGCCGACGCTCGCCGCATGGATCCAGATCACCGGCCCGTCGGGGCGCTCGCGCCCGGCGATGCCATAGCGCTCGCGCCGGCGAATTCGGTCTTCCTTGCCCCTGGAGGTGCGCCAGGCGACATACGGCCCGATCAGCGGGTAGGCGGCTGCGCCAGCGAAACGATACGCCGTCAGGAAGGTGCGCGCCCAGCGCTCGCTCATTTCGAGCCATCCACGAGGCGGTAGGCCTCGGCAGTCGCGGCGTTGAGCGCGGCCGTGACCTCCTGGCGCTTGCGTTCCATTTCGGCCTCATCGGCATTGGCCGGAACGAAAACCGGCGTTCCCAGAACGATCGAGGAGCGGCCGAACGGCAGGTTGATCGTGGTCTTGTCCCAGCTGCGCTCCAGCACCTTGCGGCGGCTGGTGGCGATGGCGGCAGGCAGGATCGGGCGGCCCGAAAGCCGCGCCAGGAGAACGATGCCAAGCCCCGCGTCGCGCGGCGTGCCATGCGGAATGTCAGCGATCATGGCGACGTTCTTGCCGGTGGCGAGTGACTTTTTCAGGGCGATCAGCGCTTTGGCGCCGCCCTTGTCGCGACGCTTCGAGCTTTCGCGTCCGCCCGAGCCGCGCACCGCCTCGATGCCGAACTTCTCGATCATCAGTGCGTTGAGCTCGGCATCGGCACTACGCGATACCATGGCGACCAGCGGCCGTCCCCTGGGATAGTAGGCCGGAGTCAGAAGATGCTGGCCGTGCCACAGCGCGATGATGCCGGGCTCGAACTCCGAGTAGGCGCCGCCCGACATCTGCGCCGATCCGTCGACGACACGGTTGGTCAGGCGGACGAGGCGAACGAACTGAGCAAACAGGCTGGCGATGGCGTTCTTGACGAATCGCGATTGCGCCAGCGGTTCGCGTATCTTGCGCCAGAATGTCTTCGAGGTGCCACCGCGGCGCCCTCTGACCGCGGACCTCGTGGCCGGCCCTTTCACGGCTTCATGATCCATCAAATGTCAACCGGCGGCCTTGTTGTCGGGGTCAAGCAACCGGTGCAGGTGAACGACGAAATAACGCATGTGGGCGTTGTCCACGCTGGCCTGGGCCTTGGCCTTCCACGCCGTTTGCGCGGATTGATAATCCGGATAGATGCCGACGATATCGAGCGCGTCGAGATCACGGAATTCCGTCCCGCCCAGCGTCTTCAGTTCGCCGCCGAACACCAGGTGCAAAAGCTGCTTCTTTCCGTCTTCCGCGGTCATGTCGGTCCTTCACATATCGTGAGTTTGTGACAGGTCTAGACCAAAGCCGCCGACTTTGGAACCATTGATGATGTGTTCAACTGTCCAGCCCTGCGATGATGCCGGAGAGCACGGCGAGCAGTTCGCCGCTGCCGGCGACCAGCGCGCCGTGGTGGATCACTTCACCGGCATAGCGCGGTGCGCGGCCCTTCTGGTCGAGCAATGCGCCGCCGGCCTCGCGCAGGATGAGATCCGCCGCGGCGATGTCCCAGTCATGTGCATTGGGTTTGACGAACGTCGCGTCGAGCCTGCCATTGGCGACCATCGCCAGCCGGTAGGCGAGCGAGGGAATATAGGGCACGCGGCTCAGCCGGCCCTGCCATTCCGCCGGCATCAGCCCAATCAACGGCTTCGGCCCGCCAATTTCGACCATTGCTGCCGGGCGGCGCACGGCAATGCGACGGCCATTCAGGAATGCCCCCTCACCGGGCAGCGCCCAGTAGGTCTCCTCCGTGGCCGGACATTCGAGCACGCCGGCAAGCGTGCGGCCGTCCTCGACCACCGCGACGCTGACGCACCAGGAGCGCAGGCCTTCGAGGAAGCCGCGCGTGCCGTCTATCGGATCGACGACGAAGGTGCGGCGGGCGACAAGCCTTGCCGGACCGTCGGCCGTTTCCTCCGACAGCCAGCCATAGTCCGGCCGCGCTGCAAGCAAGGTTTCGCGCAGATAGGCGTCGGCGGCGTGATCGGCCTCGCTCACCGGCGAGGTGCCGCCCTTCATCCACACTTGCGGATTGTTGCCGAAATAGCGCATGGCGATGGCGCCCGCCTCGCGGGCAGCGTCGCGCAGCAGCGGCAGATCCTCGCGAGCCCCGGCGGAAGTGACCTGGTCAAGCTCCGGCAAGGGTCATGCCTTCGATCAGAAGCGTTGGTGCGGCGGTGCCGAAATTGCGATCGAGATCGCTCGCAGGAACCATGTTGAGGAACATGGTCTTCAGATTCGAGGCAATGGTCACTTCCGCGACCGGATAGGCGAGCTCGCCATCCTCGATCCAAAAACCGGAAGCGCCGCGACTATACTCGCCGGTCACCATGTCGACGCCCTGGCCGAACACTTCGGTGACGTAAAAGCCTGATTTGAGCGACTTGATGAGGTCCTCGGGCGTCCGCTCGCCCGGCTCGATAGCGAGGTTGGTCGATGACGGCGAGACGGAGGAGCCGTTGCGCGATCCGCGCCCGTTGGTGGTCAGCCCCAATTCCCGCGCCGCAGAGGTCGACAGGAACCAGTGGTTCAAAACGCCCTTCTCGACCATGAGCAGCTTTTCGCCCTCGATGCCTTCGCCGTCGAACGGGCGCGACGCCTGGCCACGGCGCCGGAGCGGCTCGTCGGTGACGGTGATTGCGGCGGCCGCCACCTGCTTGCCCATCATGTCGCGCAGAAAGCTGGTCTTGCGCGCGACCGACGCGCCATTGATGGCGCCGGCGAGATGGCCGGCGATGCCGCGGGCGACGCGCGGGTCGAACACCACATCGACCGGCCCGGTCGCGGCCTTGCGCGCGCCGATGCGCCGCGCGGCGCGTTCGCCGGCCTTGCGGCCGATGTCTTCGGGTGCGTCGAGATCGGAGAAATGCTGGCGCGAGGAGAATTCATAATCGCGCTCCATGCCGGTGCCCTCGCCGGCGATGACGCTGGTCGAGCGCGAAAAACGCGAGGCGACATAGTGGCCGACAAAGCCGTGCGACGTGGCGAGCACCAGCCCGCCAAGCCCGGCGCTGGCGCCGCTGCCGGCCGAATTGGTAACGCCCTTGACGGCAAGGGCCGCCGCTTCCGCGGCCAGCGCCGCTTCCTTCAACTGGTCGGCCGAGACTTCCGTCGCGTCGAACAGATCGAGGTCGCGCGGCTTCTTGACCAGCAAGGCTGGGTCGGCGAGGCCCTGATAGGGATCTTCCGGCGAGACTTTCGCCATCGCCACGGCGCGCTCGGCTAGCGCTTTGGGGTCGGAGGCTGCGGTTGCCGCGACGCTCGCCACACGCTTGCCGACGAAGACGCGCAGCGAGACATCCTCGCTCTCGGACGCCTCGGTGCCCTCGACCTTGCCAAGCCGCACCGACACGCCGGTCGAACGGCCGCGCACCGCAACCGCGTCGGCGGCGTCGGCGCCGGCCCGTTTGGCAGCCTCGACCAGGGCCGCGACCCGGTCGGTCAATTTCGCTGAGTCGAGCGTATCGGTCATGCGCATGTTCCTGTTTTTCCGCCTGACATAAAAGGGCGGCCGTTCCGCACCATCTATTGCTCCGATGTGGCTTGTGCAATGGCAGAAGTCGCAAGCAGGATAGATCGGCCAGCAGAGATCGGCGTTAGGCGGCATGATCGAAACGGTGCGTCAAAGGCTGCTTCGCGCCAGGTTTGGACTGGTCGACAACCTCTTTGATGCCGTGTCTCGATCACATGCGGACGTTCGATTGCGGGAACGCCTATGTTCTTTTCCACGCATGATCGGCACCTGCCCGAAACCGCTAAATTTAGCGATTTCTTGTGTGTCCTTGGAACTTTGTAGCTTGCGTTCCATTTTCAACGGCATGCGAGACTCTGTGATCCAAGGCATCAGGACTGCGGTGAACGAGTCGCCGCCGCGGTACTCGCTGGTCCTTCCCATATACAATGAAGAGCAGGTGCTGCCGCGACTGATCGAGCGGATCAGCTCGCTGATCTGCAGGTTGGACGGAGAGGCTGAGGCGATCTTCGTCGACGACGGAAGCCTCGATGGAAGCGTCGAATACCTTCGGAACGTGGTCGCCGTCGAGCCGCGCTTCCGGCTGATCGAGCTTTCCCGCAATTTCGGCCACCAGGTCGCGATCACGGCCGGCATGGACGCTGCTGCGGGTGATGCCGTCATCGTCATGGATGCCGACCTGCAAGACCCACCGGAGGTGGTTCTCGATCTGGTTGCGAAGTGGAAGGAAGGCTTCGAGATCGTCTATGCCCGCCGTGTCAAGCGTGAGGGCGAATCCTGGTTCAAGCGCTTTACGGCGAGTCTCTTCTACCGCCTGCTGGAGAAGATGACGTCGGTCGACATCCCGCGCGACGTCGGCGATTTTCGCCTGGTCGGGCGCAAGGCTTTGGAAACCTTCAAGCAAATGCCCGAACACGACCGTTTCGTCAGGGGCATGTTCGCCTGGATGGGGTTCAAGCAGACGGCGGTGCCTTTCGAACGTCCCGCGCGGACCCTTGGCCAGACCAAATACCCATTCTGGAAGATGATGCACCTTGCCGTTCACGGCATCGTCAGCTTCTCCGAGAAGCCGCTGCGCATTGCGTTGTGGGGCGGATTGGCCATCTCCGCGCTTGCGGTGGTGTTCGGTGCTTACGCTATCTTCGCCTGGATCTTTGAAAGCGGCATCATTGCCGGCTGGACATCCACCGTGGTGATCGTGTCGCTCCTTTGCGGCATCAATCTTTTCATGACCGGCGTGGTCGGGCTCTATGTCGGCGGTATCCACGCCGAGGTCAAACGCCGTCCGCTTTACGTGATCGACAGGGTCGCCGGCTTCGACAGGGCAGTGCGTGCAACCACCCCGGGTGAGAGCCGTCGATCGTTTCGAAAACCCAGGAACGGAGCCTCGGCTGATGGCCGAACTCTTCGACAGCTATAAATCAAATTATGGCGAGGCGGTCGCAGGATCCATCCGGTTTTCCGGCCTCAGGCACGACTTCTTTCTTATCGCCAAAGCCGACCTGCTGCAGCGTCTTGTCGTCGAGCGAAGGCTTCGGCAGGATGGTGCCGGTGTGCGGGCACTGGATGTCGGCTGCGGCGTCGGATCGCTCCACCCTTATCTCGAAGGCGTCTTCGAGAGCCTGGATGGCTGCGACGTCTCGGAAGAATCGATCCTGCGCGCCGGCCAGGACAATCCACGAGTGAGCTACAGAGCCTGCACCACGCCGAGCCTGCCTTATGAGGACGGCGCGTTCGATCTGGCTTTCGCCAGTTGCGTCGTCCATCATGTTCCGCCCGCCTCCTGGCTCGATTTCTTCCGGGAAATGCGGCGCGTTGTGCGGCCGTGCGGCGTCGCCTGTATCATCGAGCACAATCCCCATAATCCGCTGACGCGTCTTGCGGTGTTCAGGTGTCCGTTCGACCAGGATGCGGTCCTGCTCAACGCTGCCAAGGCAAGGTCCCTCTTTCAGGAGACGGGCTTCAGGGATATCCGATCCGAGCACTTCCTGCTGCTGCCGTCGGCCAGGCCTTTTGCCAGAAGACTCGAGCGCCTGCTCGCGCCCCTACCGCTCGGAGCCCAGTATGCGTGCAGCGCGCATGTCTGAGGACCGTTCGACCGCCGGCGCCGGGCTGAAGCTGCTGGCGCGCTTCGGCTTGGTCGGCATCGCCGCGACGATCCTGTATGCCGTCCTGGCTGTCGCTTTGGTCGAATCGAAATGGATCGGCTTCTCGCCTGTCCAGGCGTCGCTTGCGGCTTACGCCATTGCTGCCGTGTTTTCGTATTTCGCCCACAAATCAGTAACCTTCATGTCGAACGGATCGCACCGATCGGAAGCTGCGCGTTTTCTGCTGCTGACGGCGACAGGCTTCGCCGTGGCTTACGCGGCGCCGGCGCTTTTGACGGCGAAACTCGGGCTGCCGCCCATCATTGCCATTCTGGTTACATGCCTGCTTATTCCGGCGGTCAATCTTCTCATGCTCGACCGATGGGTTTTTGCGCAGCGAAGACCCGACCGGCACGGCAACCGCTCCACCTAATCCGTGTCAATCGCATCGAGCCGGAACGACACCAGCTTGATGGATCGCTTGTAGATGTTGCTGGCGGCCGGCGTTGGCGGAATGCCGTCGAGATAGTCGAAGGCGATTTCGAGTGTATCGGCCTTGCCAAGAGCCGGCGGTGGAACGACGAACGAGACCGTTCGTGGTTCTTTGCCAGACAGCGTCTCCGCATGCACCCGAAACCCGTTCACCGAGATCACCACCCTTTGCGTGATCTGCGGTGGACGAATGACGGCGGCCATTTGCAGCGTGGCCATCAGCCCGTTGCGCAGCGGCGGTATCTTCACGCGAAGCCGGGAGGTCTCGCCCACGGAATGGGTGCCGTCGGCAACGGGTCCCGACCAGCCGCAGACCTTTATGCTGGCTGCCAGTTTGGCGCCGTCGTTCCGGAACGATATCGTCTGGCCAAGTGTGTAGCTGCCGACGGCATCGCGATTGAGACAGGTGGTCGTCCGATCGATGTAATAGGCGCGATAATCGGCATTGACGTTTGGATTGAGAGCAAACGCAAGGATGACGGTCTCGGACCCGGCCAGAACTGCCACAAGTGCGTAGCCGCCGATCGAGGCGGCGCGTCTGAAAGGCTCCCAAATGTCAGACCAGGGCAAGGTAGCCTCCGATCCACGCCACAGTCATGAAATAGCAGGCGCCCAGGAAGAGAACCAAAGCCGCGAGCCAAATGAGCTTCGACGCCGACAACAGGACGACGAGCATCATTGTCAGAGGTGCAAGCCCAACGACATATCTGACCATCGAGGCCAGGTTGGTAATCAGCGGCAGGATAATACCGAGCGCGCAGAAGAGTGCCGCGCCATATTGCCTTCGAGCCGCCAGAACGGCCGACAGCGCCAATCCGGTGATCGCGGCGAGCGCGCTCCATTGCGGCGCCGTGGGCAGCCATCCGGTGGTCGGAACCGCTGAGAGCCCGTCCCATAGAAAGACCAGGGGATTGCCGGCCACCCGTCCGAACGCGCGCTGGACATGCAGGAACGCAAAGCCGTCCCCGACCGTAAGGTAAAGAAACAGGATGTAAGCGAACAAACCGGCGGGCGAGATGAGGACAGCGACCAGCAGATCCGGCCGGCCAAGCACCCAACGCGGGAAAGACAGCGTCGATCCGCCCTGCTGGCGGTGCTCCCTGAACATTTGAATGACGGTCGCAAATACGACGAAGACCCCGACGAGCCTGGTCGCCGACAGGAGCGCAGATGAAACGCCCGCGGCGAGATAGCTGGAGCGTTTGAGCGCCAGAAAAACGCACGAGGTCAGGAGCACGAAAAGCGGTTCGCTCAGGAAGGTCGTGAAGTGAAAGGAGAACGGGCCACTGAGCAGAAATGCGCAATACAGCACATAGGCCCGCATGTTTTTCTCGAGCAGCGGCCATGCGACCAGACAGGCGGCGTAGCTGCAGACAATGGAAGTGATGGTGGCGACCAGTATCGTAGGGAAAGGGAAAACAGACCGGATCGCCGCCACCAGCATCGGATAGAGCGGGAAGAAGCCCCAGCGACCGACATTGCTGTGGTCTGGAATGGGAAAGCGCTCGTAACCCTGTTCGCTGATGCCGATATACCAGGCGCAATCCCACCGGCAAAGCGCGCGGGCATAGGCCGCGAAACCTGGTTCCTCCGACACCGAAGCAAATGCCGCATAGCGAATGGCCAGACCGCTGAGCACGAACAGCAACGGCACCGCTGCGACGGTCAGGACAATGGCGCGAGCGCCAGCGCTCGGACGCGCGACATCTTCGAGCGCCAACTCTGCCTCCACCCATTCGAGTGGCTGGCGCCACTCTCCCCCTCTAAAATTAGCGCCGCCGGGGCAAATTCAAGACACCCCTTTCGTCGGCGGCATCATCTTCGTCCCCGGATCACGAGTCTCTCAGCCAGACCAGCATCTCGCCGGGATCGCGGTTGTCCCAGGCGAAATAGGGAACGGCGGAGACTTTTGCTTCCTCAACCGCCGGCGGTTCGGTGCGGTAGAGGCCGTTGTCCCAGCTCTCAAACGCCTCTTTCCTGGCCAGAGCCGAAAGCGTCACGACGCCGCCCAATAGGTTCGGCTGCTTATGCGCCTCGATGTTTGCCGTGCGTGGCAAGGCGATGCGGTGCAGCTGGCCGGCATTGTCGGTCTCCTCGACGCAATAGATCAGCGGGCCGCGGGCAAGCGCGACGCGGCCGATGTCCTGCCGCACCTCCGGATTGGCATAGAGCCGGTCGACGGCCATTTCCAGGTCGAGCTCGACCTGGTCGCCCTTGTGCCATTCGCGCCGGATCGCGGCATAGCCGTCGCTGGTGACATCATCCAGATCGACCGCCTCCCCGTTCACCTTGAGCGCCGCCTTGCGGCACCAGGCCGGCAGGCGCAGGTGCAAGGTGAATGTCGTCGGCGCCTCGGGTTCGACGCCGATCGAGACTGTCCCGTCCCATGGATAGTTGCTGGCCTGGGTCAGCTCTATTTGCGTCCCTGCGATATCGAAACGAGCCGTGCTGTTTCCATAGAGATGGACCGCCAATGCATCGTCCGACAGGCCGTAGAAATAACTGCCGATCGAAGCGACCATGCGGCCGATATTGGGCGGGCAGCACGGGCAGCGATGCCATTTCCAGCGGTTGTGCTTCCCCCGGCTTTCCAGCGGATTTTCATAGAAGAACAGCGAGCCGTCGAGCGACAGGCCGGAGATCGAGCCGTTGTAGAGCGCTCGCTCCATCATGTCGGCATAGCGCGCATTGGGGCCCATGCCGAGCATGCGGCTCGCCCAGAACACCAGTCCGACCGAAGCGCAGGTCTCGGCATAGGCGGTTTCATTGGGCAGATCGTAGTCGGCGGTAAAACCCTCATTGTGCGACGACGGTCCAATGCCGCCGGTGATGTAGAGGTTCTTGGTGGTGAGATCGTCCCACAGCCGGTCGAGCGCCACCCGCAGCGAGTCGTCGCCATATTCGGTCGCGATATCGGCCATGCCCGAATAGAGATACATCGCCCTGACCGCATGGCCGACGACCTTGTCCTGTTCGCGCACCGGCTTGTGCGACTGGCTGTATTCGTAGGTCTTGAAATGATAGGCCTTCGGGTCGGCACCGCGGGCACGCGCCTCCTCGTCGAAATAATGCGGTTGCTGTCCGCGCTGGTCGATGAAGTATTTTGCCAGGTCCATGTATTTCTGCTCGCCGGTCACGCGCGCGAGCTTGACCAGCGCCAGCTCGATCTCCTCATGGCCGCAATAGCCCTTCCTCTTGCCGGGCTCGGGACCGAACGTCTCGGCGATATGGTCGGCATAGCGGCACATGATGTCGAGCAGCTTGCGTTTTCCCGTCGCCTGGAAGTAGGCGACCGCGCCTTCGATCAGATGGCCGGCGCAATAGAGCTCGTGGCAATCGCGCAGATTGGTCCAGCGCAAGCCAGGCTGGATGCGCTGGTACCAGCTCGACAGATAACCGTCGGGCTGCTGCAGTCTGCCGTACATGTCGACGACGGCGTCGATCTTCTTCTCCAGTTCGTCGTTGCGGCGACGGTAGAGCGAGTAGGCGGCGGTCTCGATCGTCTTGCCCCAGTCGCTGTCCCAGAACATCTGGGTCGTCACCGTCGATCCGGTGAACTCGTTGCCGGCGGTGGCGGCCTCGTCCGGCGAGGGTGAGTGGAACGGAATGACGACGCCGGGCGATGGCCGGTCCGGATCGATCTGCTCCAGCATGCGCGCCTCGACGCAGCGGTCATACAGGATGCCGGCGGTCCTGGTGGCGACGGCATCGACGCGGTCGCCCCAGAAGCCGCGCACATCGACCTGCGGCACCGGCAGCGGACGGAAGGCGAGTTTCGGCTTGCCTGGCGTGGTGCCCTGAAGGGCCGATTGCGATGCGGTCATGAATTTACTCCGTTCGATTGGTCACTTCACGGCCCCTGCCATGAGGCCGCGGATGTAGAAGCGCTGCAGCAGCAGGAAGAGCACCAGGCATGGCACCATCATCACGGTAACGCCCGCCTGCACCGCGCCCCAGTCGATGGCGCCGAAGCGGCCGGACTGAAGCGCCGTCATCATGATCGGCAGCGTGAATTTGGACTGGTCCGTCATCAGCACCAGCGCCGCCAAAAACTCGTTCCAGGCGCCGAGGAACGCGAACAGCGCGATGGTGACGATGCCCGGCCAGACCAGCGGCAGCATCACCCTCAAGAGCATGGTGACATTGTTGGCGCCGTCCATACGGGCGGCTTCTTCGATCTCGCGCGGAACCGCGTCGAAGGCGTTGCGCATCATGAAGATCGAGAACGGCAGCTGCAGCGTGACATAGACGCAGACCAGCCCGGTCAGCGTGTTGTGCAGACCGATTTTGGTCAGCACCAGGAAGATCGGCGTCAGGATCGACTGGAACGGGATCATGATCGTCGACAGGATGAGGACGAAGAGCAGGTTCTTCAGCGGAAAACGGAAGCGCGAGAAACCGTAGCCGGCCAGCACGCTGACGATCACCGACAGCACCACCGTCATCACTGAGACATAGATGCTGTTTTGCGCCGGCAGCCACAGGCCGTCGCCGAAGGTGTTGAGCGTGGCATAGTTCTCGACCGAAAAACCCGTCGTCGGCCAGGGCGGCAGCGGCGGCTGGCGCGACTCCTGCGCCGGCTTGAACGCCGAAAGCACGGTCCAGACGATCGGCGCCAGGAACAGCAACGAAGCGATGATGCCCGTCGCGTGCTCGGCAATCTGCATGCCGATGCGTCTTTTGCGGCTGCGTGCCTGCGCCATCATTCAATTCCCTCGGGTTGGCGCAGCAGCCGCAGCTGGATGAGGCTGAGCGCGACCAGGATGACCAGCAGGAACATCGACAGTGCGGCGCCGTAGCCGAGCTTGAACGACACGAACGACTGGTTGAAAATCCAGTAGACGGCGGTCAGCGTCTGATTGCGCGGCCCGCCGCGCAGGATGATGTAGAACTGGTCGAAGGCGAGCACCGAGCCGGCAACCGACAGGATCAGCGCCAGCGCCAGGGTGCGGCGCATCAGCGGCAGGGTGATGGCGCGAAACCGCGCCAGCGGCCCTGCCCCGTCGATCATTGCCGCCTCCTGCAGATCCGGCGGGATCGATTGCAGGCCGGTCATCAGGATGATCATGGTGAAGCCCGCCACCTTCCAGACGACCATGGCGATGATCGACCAGAACGCCGGCTGGAACGTCGCCAGCAGATTGACCTTCCTTTCGGTCAGGCCGAGTTCGAAGGCGGCCGGGCTGAACAGGCCGGAATCGACATTGAGCAGCCACGACCACAGCAGGCTGGTCGAGGCGAACCCGATGACGGCCGGCATGAAGAAGGACGTCCGGTAGAACCCGGTCAGCGGCCGCGGCCTTTCGATGAACAGCGCCAGCGGAAAGGCGACGGCGAAGATCGCGATGGTGACGATCACCGTGTAGTAGCCGGTGAAACGCAGTGCGTTCCAGAACCTGGTATCGCGCAGGATCGCCCAGTAATTGTCGAGGCCAATGAAGGAGTGCGCGCCCATCAGCGGCCAGTTGTGCAGCGACATCCACGCCGTCATGCAAAGCGGGATGATGAAGAAGACGACGACAAGGGCGACGGCCGGCGCGACATAGAGCAGGCCGATCCACTGCCGACGGCCGGCGCCGACCAGTTTGCGGCGGCGGGCGGGTGCGGAGGTTGCTGCGATGGAGGTCATGCCTGGCCGCTCACTGGGTTCAGGGCAACCGCAACGGCAAAAGACCCCCTCACCCGGATTGCCAACCGAATTGCAAAGGGCAATTCGGGGCAATTCGACCTCTCCCCGAGTGGAGAGGAGGTCGCCAGCGTTGACGCCAGCCTCTTCTCCCCAGCGGGGAGAAGGTGGCCGCGAAGCGGCTGGATGAGGGGGTCTTTTCTCAATGCGATAGCCTTGCTGTTAGCGTGACGTCCCCCTCCCCCTCGAGGGGAGGGTCCGGCCAAAGGCCGGGGGTGGGGTCGCCTGTGCAGCGCGCCGACGCAAAAGAACGTCGAGCACTGCCGCAACGACCCCACCCGGACCTGCGGTCCGACCTCCCCTCAAGGGGGAGGTTAAAGCCGGCGCCTACTGCTGCGGCGCCGAATCTATAATCGACTGCATGGTTTCCTGCGCGTTGGCGATGGCGCCGTCGACGTCTTCGCCAAAGAGAACCTCGTTGACCATCTGGTTCCACGGACCGTTGGCGGAGTTGATCAGGTCGTTGAACACCACCGAATAGGGCGTGCGGCCTTTGGCCATGGCCTCGGCGGCGATCTTGTAGCGCGGGTCGAGGTCTTTCAGCGCCTCATTGGCGATGTCGCCGCGCACCGGAAGGCTGCCGTATTTCGCCAGGATGGTCTGGCCTTCGAGCGAGTAGGCGAAGTCGAGGAACTCCTTCACCACCGCGATCTTGGTGGTGCCCTTGGTGACGACGAAATTGTCGCCGCCGGCAAAGGACGACCAGCCGCCATCCTTGCCAGGCAGGAAGGTGACGCCGTAGTCGATGTCTGGGTATTGCGTGTTCAGCGCACCGATGGCGAAGGCTCCGGACGGCGAGATGCCGATATTGCCGGCGGCGAAGGCGGCAAAGAAGTTGGAGCCGGTGTCAGTCTGCGCGCCTGCCGGCACGAGGTCCTTCTTGACCATCGAGCGGTAGAGGTCGATCGCGCCGCGCAGCTGCGGGCTGTCGAGCGTCGCCTTCGAGCCGTCCTCGGTGAGGATGTCGCCGCCCGAGGCCCAGATCAGCGGCGTGAAGGTGAAGATGTTGCAGCCGCCGCAATTGCCAGAGAAATAGAAGCCCTTGGTGTCGCCGCCAAGCGCGTCGACCTTCTCGGCATAGGCTTCGATCTCGGCCCAGTTGGTCGGGCCTTTTTCAGGGTCGAGGCCGGCCTGCTTGAACAGCTTCTTGTTCCAGATCAGCACCGAACTATCGGCGGAGAACGGCAGCCCGTAGATACGGTCCTTGTAGGTGCCGGTTTTGACGTGCGCCGGTGACAGGCTGTTGAAATAAGGCAGCGATTTTGCCCAGTCGGTGATGTCTTCCAGCTGGCCGGCGGCAGCGAAGGACGGCGTGTAGATCAGGTCGAGCGAGAGCGCGTCGGGTGCTGTGCCGCCGGCGGCAGCGGCGCCATATTTCGGGATGATTTCGGCATTGGGGATGATGTCCAGCTTGACCTGGTTCTCATGTCCCTTGTTGAAGGCATCGACGATGCGCGGCATGAAGTTCGAGCCGTCGGCGCGAACCCAGATGTTGGCGGTCTCGGCGGCGGCCGCCGGCCCGAGTGTTGCCAGTGTGGAAAAGATGCTCGCGGCAAAGGCGAGCCCGGTAATCATAGTTCTCATGGTTCTCCTCCTCATGTTTTTCTCCTCATTCGGCCGCGCTGCCCTGCAGGCGCGCGCGACCTTTCGCTTTGATGCATGTCGTTATCCCAAAACCGCTGCGCACTTTTGGGCGACATGCATAGTCTCAGCCGCCCGGCGGACGACCGCATGACTGACGCACCACCAGCCGGCACGGCAGTTTTCTGATGCCCGGCTCGGCGGGTTCGCCGCCGACGAGCGAAAGCAAGGTAAGACCGGCCTCGCGCCCGAGTGCCGCCAGGTTCATGTCGACGGAGGTCAGCGGCGGGCGGGTCGCCTCGGCCACGATCTGCCAATTGTCGAAACCGATGACGCCGACATCGTCCGGCACGCCAAGCCCGCGCTCGCGCAGCGCATCGATGACGCCGCGCGCGATCTGGTCGTTGCCGCAAAAGACGGCATCGGGTTTTTCGTCCCCACTCTTCGACAGCTTGCCGTCGAAGAGCTTCTTCACCGCCTCGTGACCCCACGCTTCCGACCACGATCCGAGCAATGGTTCCATGACCGGCAGGCCTTTCTCGGTCAGCACGTCACGATAGGCCTGGGCCCGCGCGTGCACCACGGCAAAACTCGCCGGTCCGGTGACATGGGCGATGCGCCGCCGCCCCAGCCGCCAAAAGTGCTCGACCGCTAGGCGCGCGCCGCCGGCGTCGTCCGACACGAAGGCGATGGCGCCGAGATCGGGCTGGGTGAAGGCATAGATCACGGGAACGCCGAGATTGGACAGATCGACCGGCAGATGGCGGTCGATGCGCTTGCCGGTGGCGATGATGCCGTCCACGCGCTTGTCGAGCATGGCGTCGACATGCAGCTGGCCAAGGCGCTGGTCGTCCTCGACATTGCAGAGAAACACCGAGACGCCCTTGTCGACCAGCGCATCCGAGATGCCCGACATGACCGGCAGAGAAAAGCGCCCATAAGTGTCGTTGGTCAACAGCCCGACGGTGAAGGAGCGCCGCCGCAACAGGCTCTGCGCCAGGCTGTTCGGCCGAAAGCCCAGCCGCTGCGCCGTCTCGCGAATGCGCTCGCGCGTCTCGGCAGTCATCCGCCCCTGCCCGTTCAGCGCTTTCGAGGCCGTGGCGACACTGACGCCGGCAAGCGCGGCCACCTCACGCAGGGTGACTGGCTTGGTGAAGACTGGCTGCGCGTCGGAAGCCATGATTCGGGTGCGGTCCTTCAGTTTGGGAAAAGCTTTTCTCTTAGGGAGCGGTAGCGTGTCGATCTGGTGGTCGACGGCGGGTGGAAAGCTTGGGAAAAGGTTTTCTCAAGGGAAGATTAGGACGAAGATGCGGGATATGCAAGCGGGTTTGGTAGTTGGATGGGCGCGATGCCCGTGATCGGCGTGTTTCGCCGTTCCAGCGTCAGGGTCGAGCAGGTCTCGCGTATGTGCTGAGGTGGCCGGGTTTTGCAGGACCGACGATTCGGCGGATCGCAAAGCGGTCATTCGGCCGGGAGAAGATAAACAGGCTATTCACATTTAGACTTGCAGCCCGTTCCGCTGCATGGACATTTCTCGATAAGGATGACTACCATTCCAGGGATGTCTCTGATTCTATGTTTTACATAACATTTACAGTACAGACGCCCTTGTGGTTGCAGACATATGATACCCGGCGGCATCGCTGATAAGCTCGGAAATCGATACGAAGCAAAGTGGCTCTTTTTCACTCTGCTGGATGTGCTTGCCGGCAATGCCGAATGGCTTCAGTTCGAGAGCGTAGAAACTCAATTCCAGGGTTTTGAGTTCAGCATACAACGAAACAATTTGATTGAATGGCATCAGACGAAGGTGTCATCCCCAGGAGGAAATTGGACAATCGGTGCGCTTGCTCGCGAAGGCGTACTGAGCGCCTTTGCGACCCGTTTTTCGAAGGACCCCGAGGCTCACTGCCATTTTGTTTCTCAAGACAATGCCAGTCAATTTCATAGGCTTGCGGAAAAGGCTCGCATTGCAATCAGCCCGGCGCAGTTCATAGATATTCTCTCAGAAGAACAAAACGACGCTTTTCAACAGATTTTGGCAAGGTGGGCAATATCTCCAGAGATAGCACATAACTGGCTACAAAGAAGCCACATCGCAACAATTTCAGAATCGGCCCTGGAATGGATGATCCAGTCGTTTGGCGACTTGTATTTTTTGAATGGTGGCGCTGGAGTTTATGCAAACTTACGAGACATTGCCGAGGAGAATTTTAATACGCCACTTACAAGCGCGTCTCTGCGCTCATCAATAAAGGCAAAAAGGGCGCTGACGATCAAGGATTGGGCGCTTGACCCAACGATCGGAGACAGACTTAGAGAAAAAACAGAAGAATACTTAGGCACTTATATTCCTTTCGGCGCAGGCGGCGAAACGATCCATCGACGCGAGACTCAGCTGTTGATGAACGAAATCCTCAATCATGACGGCGCAGAGTTGATATTGCTGACAGGGGTGGCGGGTTCAGGAAAGTCCGGAATCGTCCGCTCAGCGATATCGGAGTTAAGGTCGCGCCATGTTCCGCATTTGGCATTTCGAGTGGATCAATGCCTTAACTGCGGCACTAGGAAAGAGCTCGGTAAACACCTCCTTGGTCGTGAGGAAGGTCCGACAAGCACATTGAAGGGCACCTTTCCGCTCACAGAATCCGTTCTGGTAATTGATCAAGTCGATGCAGTCAGCGAAGTCTCTGGTCGAGACGGAGCGGTCAGGGAAGTTATATTTCAGCTGATTAACGACGCTCACAATTTTCAGGGCATCAAAGTTGTAGTGGTCTGTAGAACTTTCGACCTTGAAAAGTGATCAACGACTGAAGCGCCTTAAGGAAATAAAACGAGCCAAGCAGATTGATGTTCCACTGCTCGATTGGAGCATTGATGTGAAGCCTATATTAGCTAGAAAGAGCGTTCCAGTTGATCGTCTGACCGATCATCAACGTCGACTTTTGGTGCTTCCAATCAATCTTGCGATCTTCCTGGAGATCGATGAGAGCGCGTTGGTTTTCCAGTCACGATCGAGCTTGCATGAAAAACTGATAGAAAAGAAACAACGGGTCATTTCCAGAACGTTGAACCCTTCATGGACGGTCGTTCAAGCTCTGGCAGCAATGTGCGAATGGATGAGCAAGCGTCAGCAGCTCGACGCGCCGATCTCGGTCTTTGACCCATTCCCCGGAGCAGCGGACACTCTAAGCTCAGAAGGACTCATTGTCCTATCGCGCAATCGAGTAAACTTCTTCCACGAGAGCTTTTTCGATCATGTCTTTGCGAGGTCGTTTATTTTACAAGATCAACGATTGACTTCTTTACTTCTTGAAACTGAGCAACATCTATTCAGACGAACCCAAGTGCGACAAATTCTTGATTCACTGCGGCAGAACGATTTCTTGCGATATACGGACGAATTGTCATCTCTGTTGGCCAGTAAGAAAATACGCTTTCACATAAAGTTCGCGATTTGCCAGTGGCTGGCAACTATAGAAGACCCTAGAGATAGTGAATTCGAGATTGTTGAAAAGCTGGACGATTCCGCTGGACGGTACAGCCAGCTTTTTCGTCGTGCCATTTTGTCAAACTACGGCTGGTTCGACTTCCTGTATCACAAGAAGTGGATACAGTCGCAACTCGATCGTGGATCAGAGAAACATACCGATTCTCTTCTCTGGTGGTTGTCCGCCATCGCTGGAGAAAGGCCTCGTGAAACCGCAGAGTTGCTCCGCAAATGGTGGGCTGGCGATCCGGCGAAAGCGGAGCAACTGGTCAGTTGGTTCGGATTTGTAAGACGAAAGCACGAAGACGATGATCTACTAAAGCTATGTTGCGACGTCATCGAATCTCAGCCCCTTGAACTGTTCAAGGACCGCGGGAGCGATCGCATCATGATGATGCTGCACACCTGGGGAGAAAAATCACCCGAGAAATGCGGACACGTCCTCAAGGCCATTTTCGATGCCTGGTACGCCCTGCATCCTGGCCACAACCCATTTGATCGCGACGGCGAAAAAGTGATCGATGGACATTCGCTAGACGAATTGTTGAAAAAAGCTCCGAAAGCGCTCGTGCTCGGCGTGACAGACGCTTTGGTTCGCGCTGTGGACCAGGTAATTGCGCGAGGTCGCGAAGGGCCGAACTGGTACTTCTTTAATCACAGAAGCTATTCAGGTCACCGTTTCGGCTTTGATCAATTCCTCGGTACATACATTGCAGCCCTCAAAAAAAGTCGCTGAAAAGGAGCCGGTCAGCGCAGGTGAATTTCTCGCCAAGTTGGATCCAACTATGCATGAGTGCTTCATGCATATTCATTTGGAAACTATTCAGGCGAATCCTCGCGCCATGGCAGGGCGCCTTCAAGCCCTTGCAGTCGGCGACCTTGCATTTGAATCCGGCTGGGAGGGAGCGGATTGGATGTCATTCGCGGCTGCCTGTCGTGAATGTTTTCCTTACCTCTCCACCGATCAAAAATCCTTGATTGAAGGTCGCATCTTCCGGCAGAACGAGGAAATCGAGTATGCCTCGCTTCTGTTGCGGCGTATCAAGGAGGATGGCCAGGTTGGTCCTTTCTGGACAAAAAAAAGCGAAGTACGTGCACTCGGCCGTTCTGGCCACAAACAGTGGTGCATTTTGGAGACGATCGGCGAGGATCGCCTCAGCAAAACCGCAAGGTCCCATCTCTTCCAACTTAGAAGGAAATTTCTCGGATGGAAAATTGAAAACCCAACCGAGATCGAAGCCCACTGGGTGGGTTCTCCGATCAAGCGACAACAATGCGAGCGTATGTCCGACCAGCATTGGCTTTCGGCGATTGAACGCTATGACAATGATGAAGATAGGCGACGGGGGCCAGGATTTATCGACGGTGGAGCCAGGCAACTAGCGGGTGAGCTTCAGGAGGCAACCAAGAAGGATCCTCAGCGATTTTCGGCGCTGCTGCGGCGAATTCCAGCCGCAGCTCACACAACCTATATTGAGCACATACTGTGGGGATTGGCCGAGGCCGAGGATGCCTTAGCCGAAACCGTCATCAGCGCCATTCGACATTCTCATCAGTTCGTGAACAGGCCATTTGGGAAGGAGATTGCTCGGCTTGTTGAACGGCACCCGCATCTTGCCTCCACGCCTGACATTGCAGATGCATTGATTTGGTATGCTGTGTACGGCGAGGCAAACGAGAATGAAGAAGCCGATGAAAGCAGCACCAGCCGCGAGACATTGACGATCGAGCATTTGATCCAGCGAGGGGGCGGCCTTCATATTCGGGGAGTTAATGGCGTCCGGGGATGGTCTTGGGAAGCACTGGGATCAGTTTTGTGGAGATTACCGGAGGCGGAAGCTTCCATCTGGGCGGCACTGAGTCTCGCGGTTGAACGAGAGAAGTTGATCAGCGTGCGATGCTGCATGATGAAACCACTTACGCCGCTCTTCAATAGAGACAAAAAGCGGTTCGAAATTTTACTCAGACAACTCCTCGGGATGGCGCCAGGCTCGCCAGTCGAGTCCCATTCCAACAGGCTTTCTCCGTTGGTCAGCCACACAGGGGTCCATCTGTTTCCATACATTCTGCATTGGTTGCCCGGGTTCGGAAGAGAGCTCATTGACCAGCTTCTTTGCAGCGGCGATCGAACCAAAGAGTTGATAGCTGCGTGGTTTGTTTTCGGTGAAAGCTTCCGTCATTCGGAACTTGTTGATGAAGCAGATCGGCTAAGCAACTTGAGCATCGACCATCGACAGCTTTTGGCAGATGTTGCTGGCGATGCTCTGACATGGGCTGAGAATTCGAATCGCGCAGAAGACTTATTAAAAGTCTTTTTTTTCGACGACGATAAAGATGTTCGGAACCAAGCAGCGAATGCATTCAGGCAAGTCAAACCGAATGAGGTTGAACGTTATCATAGCCTGACTCTGGAGTTCCTGAGATCCCCGGCCTTCGCAGATAGCGGCTTTGCTGTATTACATATGCTAGCGGGTGCAACATGTGACGTTCTTGATCTGGTCGTCGAGGCTGCTGAACGTGCGACGACTGACCTGACTGATAATGATCGAAATGGTAGGCGTGGCACTGACCTACACCAACTACAGGACATGTTGAAACGAGAATATGTTTCGTCCGAGAGGAGTCCCGACGCTAGGAGGAAGATACTCGACACAATTGATCTTATGCTATCTCGCGAAATCCATGGTGCTGAGAACATCATCTCGGCACATGATCGATGGTAGACCGAGACTACAGTATAAAAAACTAAATTGGATATGACGCGTGGCCCGTCACGGCAATTCAAAAAATTGGCCCGGCCCGACCCTCACACAATATTCTGAATCCGCCCCAGGAAACTGGTAGGGAAAGCCCCTAACAAGCGACCGCGCTCTTTTTCACGGAGCCTGTCGCAAAAGGCCCTCGCGACCCGTCCTCCGACAGAAGGAGAACCCCATGCGAAAACTTATCGTCACCGAATTCATCAGCGTCGATGGCATCGCCGAGGTCGAGAAGCTGCCCGGCGTGACCTGGAACGATGAAATGCAAAGGTTCAAGGAGGACGAGCTTGCCGACAGCGGCGCCATGCGTTGGGGCGCACGACCTATGAGATCTTTGCCGGCTCCTGGCCTGAGGAAACCGGAGACTTCGCCGACCGGTTCAACGCGCTGCCGAAATATGTCGCCTCGTCGAGCTTGAAGGTGCTCGACTGGAAACCGGCCGAGCTGCTGAAGGGCGCCTTGCCGGAAGCGGTCAGGGAACTGACGCAAGGCAGCGGCGGCAACATCTATGTGCATGGCAGCCTGAGCATTGCCCAGCAGCTGCTGCGCCACGGCCTGGTCGACCGCATCAGGCTCCTCAGCTATCCCGGCGCCGTCGGCTCTGGCCTGCCGGCCATCTCCCCCTCAAGGGGGGAGATTGGCAGCTTCGGCCTCGGCGCTTCAAGCTCGCCCGTTTCGGCCATCAGCGCTTCGTCCCAACCTTACTGCGCCGGCGCGGACGGCCGCATCAGGCGCCGCCCATATAGATGTCCATGATCTGTCGGTCGTTGCGGACATCTCCGGGCGTGCCTTCGAAGCGCTTTTCTCCGGCGGCCAGGATATAGAGCCGGTCGGCGATCGGCATGGCCTCGCGAATGTTCTGCTCGACCATGAGAATGCCGATGCCGCGCGCGGTCAGCACCTTGATGCGCTCCAGCGTCTCGCTCACCATGGCCGGCGAAAGGCCGGCGGACGGTTCGTCGAGCAGGATGAAACGCGGTTCCGACACCAGCGCGCGCGCCAGCGCCAGCATCGCCTGTTCGCCGCCCGAAAGGGCTCCGGCCGTGGTCTTGCGCCGCCGCGCCAGCGATGGATATTGGTCGACCAGAACCTCGATGCGCCTGTCCACCAGCTTCCGGTCGGCAATGGCGTAGCCGCCCATGCGCAGATTTTCCATCACCGTCAGCCGTGGAAACACGCCGCCGCCCTGCGGCATCAGCACAAGGCCCTGGCGCACGACTTCATGGACCGGCAAATTGCTGATCGTTTCGCCGCCGAGCCCGATTGTACCGCCCCATACCGGCAGCGCGCCGGCGATCGCTTTCAGCAAGGTCGACTTGCCGCAGCCATTGGGGCCGAAGATGCAAGTGATCTTGCCGGCTTCCGCGACAAGGGAGACGCCATGGACGATCTCCTGCTTGCCGTAGCCCGCAACGACGCTGTCTGCGACCAACGTGCTCATTGCGGACGCCCTAGATAGGTCTGCATGACTTCGGAATTTTGCACGATGTCCTCGAACGCGCCGCTGGTCACCACCCGCCCCGAATCCATGACGATGATGCGGTCGCAGACATTGCGCACCATTTCCATGTCATGCTCGATGACGAAGAAGCTGGTTCCCTGCTCGCGCAGCCTGGCGATCGCTTCCAAGATGATCTTGCGGATGTTGGGGTGGACGCCGGCCGTCACCTCGTCGAGCAGGATGAGGGACGCCTGGCGCATGATCACGCGGCCGAATTCGAGCAGTTTCTGCTGGCCGCCGGACAAGTCGGACGCGCGGTTGTTGGCGACCGGTTCGAGATGCAGCAGCGACAGCGTCTCGTCCGCCCGCTGGTGCGCGCCATGCCAATGACCCTCGGCAGCAGCGGCCAGAAGGTTCCCACTGACTGTCATGTTCTCGAACAACGCCGGGATCTGAAAGGTGCGCGCGAGGCCGAGGCGGGCTATCGTATAGGCCTTTTTGCCGCCGATCTCATGGCCGTCGAACAGGATCTGCCCGCGATCGGGCGTCTCCATGCCGGCCACGAGGTTGAACAGGGTCGATTTGCCCGAGCCGTTGGGGCCGATGAGGCCGGCGATCTCGCCGCGTCCGACCTCCAGGTCGACGCCGGCGGCTGCCTGGATGCCGCCGAAATGCTTGTGCACGTCGCGAACGAAGAGGATGGGCTGGTCGCCTGGCGCGGGCGCTTGCGCCGTCATGCTCACGAGCGTCCTCCCTGGCGGGAGCCGAGCAGGCGTCCGAGCACCGTGTCGAGCACGCTGCCTGATTTCCCGCTTCGCCGCGCAAACAGGCCGGCGATGCCGTTGGGCAGGAACAGCACCACCAGGATGATGGCGGCGCCGAGAATGGCGATATAGAAGGCGGTATCGCCATAGTACATCCAAATAAGCCGGTTGACGAAGAACAGCGCGACGCCGCCGATGGCCGGCCCCCACAGGCTGCCGAGCCCGCCGAGCAGGACCATGACGACCATCTGGTCGGTGATGTCGCCGCCGAACACGCTCTTTGGATTGATGAAGGTCACCCAGTAGGCGAAAATACTGCCGAACACGGAGGCGACGACGGCGCTGAGCATGAAGGTCTGCAACTTGACCAGCGAGGTGTTGATGCCCATGGCTTCGGCCGCCGGTTCGTGGTCCCGTAAGGCCTTGACCTTCAAGCCGAAGCGGGAGCGCTCGAACAGCAACCAGGTGAGGAAATAGGTCAGGACGGCGGCCGCGAACATGGCGAAATAGAAGAAGCGCTCGTTGAGGAAGGGAGGCAGGCCGATACCGCCGGTTCCGCCGGTGAAGTCGACGACGGTGGCGAACTGCATGAGCACTTCGGCGAAGGCCCAGGTGGCGATGGCGAAATAAGCGCCGCGCAGCCGCAATGTCGGCGCGCCGATGACGACCGCAAACAGGGCTGTGACGATCATGCCGATGGGAATGGTGGCGAGGAACGGCACAGCGAAATCCGCGCCCATCAGGAGGGCGGTGGCGTAGGCGCCGATGCCGAAGAAGGCCGAATGGCCGAAATTGATGTAGCCGGCATAGCCGCCTAGCATGTTCCAGGAACAGGCGAGCCCCGCCCACATCAGCGCGCCGGTGGCGATGCGCAGCCAGTAATTGTTGACCAGCACCGGCAGCAACGCCAGCACGACGAGGATGACGACGAGGAGAAGCAGGCCGGCCCAACGATTTTTCATGGTCTGGGCCATCTCACAGTCCGCGCCGCAGGATGCCGCGCGGGGAAACCAACAGGACAAGGAAGAGCGTTGCGAAGATCGCGAGATGCGAGTAGCTGGCTCCGCCATACGTCGCGACAAAGGCTTCGATGACGCCCAGAAGCAGGGCAGCCACAAGCGCGCCGCCCAGCGAGCCCAGCCCTGCCAGCACGGCGACGAAGAAGGCGAACAGCGTATAGCGCAGGCCGATCTCCGGATTGACCGAATAGATGCCTCCCATCAGAACGCCCGACATCGCCGTGATCCCCGCGTAGAGCCCGTAAACATTGGCGCTGAGACGCCGGATGTTGACCCCCATCAAGGCCGCGTTCTGGCGGTTTTCGGCCGTCGCTCGGATCGCCAGCCCGTAGCGCGTGCGAAAGAGAAAGAAAAACAGCCCGCCGGCGATGAGTACCGCAAACGCCGCCGCCGCCACCCGGATCAGGGGCACAGTGACCGGGCCGATCATGATGCTGTGACCGCTGAGCGCCGTCGGCACGCTATGCGTATTGAAACCCCAGACGGTCAGCATTCCGCCGCGCAGCAAGGTGAAGATGCCGAAGGTCAGCGCGAGCGCCATCAGTTCGGGTCGCGCCGTGCGGCTGTTTCGAACATTGTAGATCATCGGCCCCATGAGATAGCCGATCGCGCCGAACAGGACGAAGGCCATCGGCATGGCGAGGAACCCGTCTATGCCGAGAAGGGCCGCCATGTAGTAGGCGAAGTAGCCGCCGAGCACGACCCACGCGCCGACCGCAAAGTCGATGACATGGAGCACGCCGAAGGTCAGTTGGAAGGCGATCGAAAACGTGGCGATGACACCGCCTATCAGCAGGCCGTTGAGCAGGGTTTGAAGAAAAAGATCCAATGGCAAACCTGTCCGTCAGTCCAAGAAATCCGCAACATGCTTTTGGCGCGAGTGCGAATTGACGCCCGCAGTATAAAGCCCAACCTACAGCCCGGCCTTTGGAAGAGCCGGCCGCCATCATGCTGCCGCTGCCGTAGCAGGCAACGGCGAATAGCGCCTCCGCCCGCCTCAAGTCGCGATTATTTCCAGGACGGCAACGGGTAGATGAACTCGGCCGCGGCCGCTTCCTTCGGGCCGACAGCGACGGTCTTTCCATCCTGGATCTGGATCACGACTGGCACCGGCTGGATGTTGTCGTGATAGTGGTCGCCTTCCTTCTCGAACTTGATCGGTCCGTAAAAAGTCGTGATGTCGGTGTCGGCGATGGCATCCTTGAGAGCGACGCGATCCTCGGGGGTGAGCGAAGGCTTCTTGCCCAGTCGCTTGGCCGCGTCGGCGAAGACGAGGCCGCTGGCCGAGCAGGCGGCTTCCGTGTAGTCGGGCTCATGGCCGAACTTAGCCTGGGCCCGCGCGACATAGTCCTGTGCGGTGCCGAACAGGTCGTCCTTGTAGGGCACCGTAGGCAGCCATACGGCGACACCGGAGGTGCCGTTCGCATCAGCGCCGAGCGCTTCGGCGAAGGCCGGATTGGTCACGCCGTAATGCATGATCAAGGCCTTCGGCCGATAATTCAGCGATTTCGACGTCTTGATCACATTTATCAGCGGCTCTTCATGCCCGCCCACCGCGACGATGTCAGGGTTGAGGGCGGCGATCTTGGACATTACCGGGGTGAGATCGCCGGAAGCCGGAACGAGCTCGTAGGCGACGACTTCGAGCCCCGCTTCCTTGGCGCCGCGCTGGAAGCCTTCGCCGGTCTCCTTCGAAAAGGGTTCGTTGACCCCGATCACCGCGATCGTCTTCGCCTTCGGGTTTGACAGCGCCGCCAGCACGCCCAGCGACTGGCCGGATGTCGTGTCGACGGAAGGGATGATGCCGAAATTGAATTCGGGCTTGGCCAACCAGACATTGGGCGACTCGGCCGAGCCCGAAATCATCGGCACCTGGTATTTCTGGCAGATCGGCTGAACGGCGATTGTCGAGCCACTGGTGTAGGGGCCGAGCAGGAAATCGACCTCGTTCTGCACGATCAGCCGTTCGGCGGCGTCGGCGCCGGTAGCCGGATTGCTCTGGTCGTCGCCATAGAACATCTCGACCATGAAACGCTCGCCGCCGACCTCGACGCCGCCCTTCTCGTTGGCCGCGTCGGCCCAGAGATCGTAACCGTTCTTGGTCAAATTGCCGCCCGAAATATTCTCGCCCGACAGAGACGTGATGACGCCGGCCTTGAAAGTCGCCGCCTGGGCGCGCGCGATCCGCACGAACGGCATCGAAATCGTGCCGCTGGCAAGCGCCAGGGCGCTGCCGCCGAGAAATGTGCGTCGAGAAAAGCTTACGTCCTTCTTTGGCATGATGGTCCTCCCGCATTCGGTCCTAAAGTTGCAGGATATGTCCGCACACCACACAAATCTACTGGAAACGCTCGCTGCAGCTCTCTGAAAATCCATACTTGCAGCGCACCACAGCACTTCGTGCTGGTCGTCCATGTGGCGATCCGCGCGACAGATGCCATGTTCGGTCCTCCCTTTCCAATGCCGCTGAGCTTTTCGCGCGCCCGGTCATGGATTTCCGTGACCTCCGGCGTCATCTCCGCCGGCCCGTCCCTCCCCCGCTTCACCCCATCTCCTGCTCAGCCGCGACCAGCATCTCGACAAACCTCGTCACCTTGGGCGGCCGAAAACGTGCGGCCGGGTAGACTGTGTAGATGCCTCCGGAGGGCAGCCGCCACTCGGGCAGGATGTGGACGAGCCGCCCGGCGGCCAGCTCGTCCCGCACCAAAAAGTCCGGCAGGACCGACAGGCCGGCGCCGGCGCGGACGGCCGCCAGCACTGCCGGCGTTGCGTCGATGGCGATAGTTGCCTGCATGCGCACGGCGCGGTGCTCGTCGTCGCCGCGCGAATATTGCCATAGCAGCGGTTCGCGCAGCGCCATGTTGGCGACGAAGGGCAGCCCGGCAAGGTCTTGCGGTTCGCCGGCCGTGAGGCGGCCGGCAAAGTCGGCGCCGCACACCATGAATTGCCGGAAGGTGCCGATCCGTCGCGCCTGGAGGCTGGAATCGGCCAGCCAGCCGACGCGGATCGCCACGTCCATTCCACCAGAAGCCAGGTCGATCGTCTCGTCGCCCAGCGTCAGCTCGACCCGGCAGGCGGGATAGCGCGTGCTGAAGGCGGCGACCACCGGCACCACCGCCGAGGTGCCGTAGTCATTGGACGCCGCGATGCGCAGCGTGCCGGTCGGCTCGGCGGCCGCCTGCGCGAGCTCGTCGAAGGCATCCTCAGCCTGCTGCAGGATTTTTAGGCACCGCGCATGGAATGTCCGGCCGGCCTCGGTCGGATGGACGCGGCGCGTCGTGCGGATCAGCAGCGTCGTTCCGACATCGCGTTCCAGCCGCGCCACCTGCTGGCTGACGACCGCCTTGGTGATGCCCAGCCGCTCGGCGGCCCGCGTGAAGGAGCCGGCATCGACCACCGCCGCGAAATAGGCCAGCCGGTTCAGGTTCATGCGCGGCTCATGGCAAGTGCGGCCTCATTGTCAGGCGATGACATACATTACGTCTATTTTGTTGGTCTTCAATACGCATTCTACCTTTGCCATCTTGCGGACATCGCGGCTGGGCGGGAGATGCGCCCGCCCGAATTCCGCATTCTAAAGCCCCAGGAGACATCAATGTTCCCACGGAGAGCCATCATGAAAACCACCCTCGCCGCCGGCGCCGCTGCCGTCTTCGCTCCCGCCGGGCTTGGTCATGCGGCCGCGGGCCTTTCCTGGAAACATTTCCCTGCCGGCGAAAACGGCTTCTTTCGCGCCCCCGTGCTGATCACCGGCGCCTCCGAGGCGCTGCTGATCGATGGCGGTTTCACCTACTCCGACGGCCAAGCCGTGGCCGACGCGATCAAGGCGACCGGCAAGACGCTCACCACCATCTATGTCAGCCAGTCCGACCCGGACTATTATTTCGGCCTCAAGCCGATCAAGGACGCGTTCCCGCAGGCACGGGTGATCGCCGCAGCCGAGACGGTGACCGCCATCAACGGCAACGTCGACAAGAAAATCGCCGTTTGGGGGCCGCAGCTTAAGGTGAACGGCCCGCAGGCGCTCGCCGACGTCGTCATCCCCGAAGTGTTCGACGGCAAGACGCTCAAGGTCGATGGCGAGACCATCGAGATCGTCGACGCGGAAGGCCTTGCCAACCGGCGCTATCTCTCGGTGCCGTCGCTGAATGCGGTGTTCGGCGGGGTGATGATTTTTTCGGGCGTGCATGTCTGGACCGCCGACACGTCGACCAAGGAACAGCGCGCCGCCTGGCTCGCCAATCTCGAAAAGATCGCCGCCGCCAAGCCTGAAATCGTCGTGCCCGGCCACATGACGCCGCAGGCCGCCACCGATCTTTCGGGCGTCGAGACACCAAGGCCTATCTCATTGCCTTCGAGGAAGAGCTGGCCAAGGCCAAGGACGCGGCCGCGCTCAAGGGCGCCATGGAAGCCCGCTTCCCCGGCCTCGGCATGGGCGTCGCGCTCGACATCGGCTCCAAGGTCGCCACCGGCGAGATGAAGTGGGGCTGAGGGCGCCAATCTCGATCTGATCCGCAGAAGCGCCGTCGGCGAAACTGCCGATCTCCCCCCTTGCGGGGGAGATGCCCGGTAGGGCAGAGGGGGTGCTGTCCCGCCGACCTATCAACCAGTCACAGCCACGTTCTCACGCTGACTCCCGGTTAGGAATGGCTGAAGTCAGCGATCCTTCCCACCCCCCTCTGTCCTGCCGGACATCTCCCCCGCAAGGGGGGAGATCGGATGTCGCTTCGGCTTTCGCCAACCACCAACGCTGGAACGCAGGGCGATGAGGGGCAGCGCAAACCTGGAGCGATTGCCATCGCAGTCGTCTCAAACGCCCCTCACCCAACATTCTGAATCCGCCCCCAGGTGCTCTTGGTTCCCCAGATGCCGGAGCGCAGCGCCTCGAGCTGCACGATCTGGCTGTGGTCGACGAACAGGTTGATCTCGTTGCCGTAATTCTTGACGTACCATTCGAAGACCGCCGGGTCGGCCGCTTCGAACATCACCGCCTCCAGGCCGAGCTCGTTGATGATGCGGGCCACCACGTCGGTGCGCCAGGACGTCACGTTTTCGGTGATCCCTTCACTTTCGATCATGATGATGTCGGCACCGGCATCGAGGGCCCTCCGGGCCTGTGCGACCAGCCAGCCGACATCCCTGGTGCCCTCGGCTTCGAGCTCCTTGGCCGACGTGTCGCCACCGGCCCCGAACTGGATGCCGAGCTCCGGCTTGGCCTTGAGCCCGGCCTTTTTTACGGTGTAGACCAGGCGCAGCAGCGCCTCCGTCGGCAGGCTGATGAAGCCGGTGGAGATCTCGATCACGTCGAACCCGAGCGCCTTGGCTTCTTCGATGTAGCGGTCGACGGCGTCGGGGCCGAAGCGGAGGACATTCTCGATCCAGCCGCCCGTCGACACATAGGCATCGTGATCGTGCGCCAGCTTGTTGATCGATTTCACCGCTTCGGGCGGCATCAGGGCGAATGATCCGCCGGCAAATTTGATGCCGTCGATCCAGTTGCCCATGATTTCCAGGACGTCGGCCAGATGACGCGGCCCATAGGCGCTGTAGTAGGGCCCGCGAATCTCGGTCAGGCCGGTCTGGCGCGGCTTGGCTGAGCGCGCGGCGCGCGGGATGAAGGAGAAGGCTATGTCGGTCATTTCAGGCCTCGGCGGTCGGTTCTCCTGCGTTAACATCGGTTCCCCTGCGTTAACGACTGGGCGCGCGATCCGATCCGCGCAAATTGGGCTGGAACCGTCGGCATCACTGGGTGTTGGCGGGGAAGGAGGTCTGGGATGGCGCAGATCGCGAACAACGCCGCCGCAGGATCTGAACGGCCCGTTCGAAGCAGCGCAAAACTGTTCCTGTGCGGCGACGTCATGCTCGGGCGCGGCATCGACCAGATCCTCCCCAGTCCGGGCGATCCGCACCTTAGCGAGCGCTATGTCAAATCGGCGACGACCTATGTCGAGCTTGCCGAACGCATCAACGGCCCGATCCCGAGAAAGGTCGACGATGCGTATGTCTGGGGCGATGCGCTCGCCGAATTGGATCGTGAAGCGCCCGATGCGCGGATCATCAATCTCGAGACCAGCATCACCACCAGCCTGTCCTTGGCGCCCAAGGGGATCAATTACAAGATGAACCCGGCCAACATCGGCTGCCTGGCGGCGGCACGGGTAGACTGCTGCGTGCTCGCCAACAACCATGTGCTCGACTGGGATGAGCCCGGCCTCGTCGAAACCCTCGACACGCTGCGGCATGCCGGCCTCGCCTGTGCCGGGGCCGGGCTTGACGCGGATGAGGCGGCGGCGCCTGCCGCCATTGAACTGGCAGGTGGAGGCCGCGTGCTGGTCTTCGGCTTCGCGCTCGAGACGAGCGGCATTCCAGCTTCATGGGCAGCCGGAGCCTACAAGCCAGGCGTCAATTTGCTGGCGGATCTCTCGGCCCGGTCGCTCAAGCAGATCGCCCGATCCGTCGAGGCGATAAAACAGCCTGGCGACCTTGCGGTGGCCTCGATCCACTGGGGCGGCAACTGGGGCTACCAAGTCCCGGCGGAAGAACGCGCGCTTGCCCATGCCCTCATCGATGTTGCAGGTTTCGACGTCGTGCATGGGCACTCCTCCCATCATCCCAAGCCGATAGAAGTCCACAACGGCCGGCTGATCCTTTATGGGTGCGGCGACTTCCTCACCGACTATGAGGGGATAACAGGGTACGAAACCTTTCGCGGTGAGCTTGCGCTGATGTACCTGCCGCGGCTCGCGATACCGGACGGTACGCTTGTTTCGCTCGACCTCGTGCCGTTCCAGCTCGCCAAGTTCCGGCTAGACCGCGCCTTGCCTGAAGATGCCGCCTGGCTCGCGGCCATGCTTGAGCGCGAGTGCTCGCCTTTCGGCACGCATGTGGCGGTCGATAACCGTCTCACTGTCGTTTGGTGAAGCGGCAGCCAGCGGCACTAATTTTCAAGCCGCTCAGGCCGTCCTCGGCCAAGCGCACCGTCGGCGCGGGCCTGCAGGTAGGCGTAGATGTCGTCGATGTAAGGAGCGACGTTGGGGTCGTCGGCGAAGCCCTTCATGACCGAAGGGCCGCTGCGCACGCCGTCGCGAACATTGCGCCGAAAGTCCTCGATGCCGGGCAGCCGGTCGACAAGGGCAGAGGCGAACGTCGAGCCCATGCCATCGGGACCATGGCAGTGATTGCAGCTGCCATGGTAGCGACGGAAGCCGTTATAGGTTCGCGCATCGACCTTGCCGCCGACAATTTCGTAGAACTTGCCCGTGGCCAACTTGCCCGTGGCCAGCTCAGCTTGCGAAGACGCGGCGAAGCCGGCGCCGACGGTAAAGACGACGACAGACGGGAGGACGAGCCATAGGGGCATCGTCTGTCGCCCACGTTGCAGGCTCATCCAGGACCGCCGCAACGCGCATGCCCCCGGATCACTCGACCTTGGATCACTCGACTTGGATCAGTCGACGGCGGGCTTCGGAGAAGAAACCACGATCCCGTCTATCGGATGCGGGCTGACGACAAGCTTGCCGCCAACGCGCAATATCTCGACGATCTGGTCCGACTCTCCCAGTTTTCCCGGCACGGAGAGCGCGACCTTCTGGTTCTCGGTCAGTATCGCCACGAAACGCACAGGCAGGCCAGCCTCGCCCTGCGCGATTGTGGTGACCACCCGATAACCGTCCTCCTCGGGCGTATAATAGACGACACCAAGGAAGCCGGCGAGATCGATGCTTTCAGCCTTCATGGCTCCAAGCTCGCCGGCATGGGCGGGCATCGCCGCCATGCAAAGTGCTGCAAAAGCAATGTACCTGTTCATAATGCTGCTCCATCCCGAATTGTCCGGGCCGAGCCCGGCTTAAGTTTCAGCGATAGGCGCTCACGCCGTGATAGTCGGCGCACGCAGGCAAAATTCTTGATTAGTGCCCCCGGCTGCATCACAGTGGCGAAGGCCCGCGAGCCGAGAACGCGCTGAACCCCACTGGTAGTCACAGTTAAGTGTGACCTTATCTTCTTGGGCGCGAGTATTTCACCGCCCGGGTCCTTGCGCATCCCCTGTTTGGGGGAGATAATTGGAATTTAAGCGATCGCTAAAGTTTGGAGAGGCGAGAGCACCGGTGAGAGCGCGCGGCTTTCCGCGTCGGGCGCGCTGTCGACATGCGGGGGGGCCGTCGATGGCCAAGGCATTGTCGCATCATGAACTGTCGAAGCTGATCGGCTCGATCTACGATTGCGCACTCGACCCGGGGCGATGGGAGCACGCGCTGGCTGGGATCAGGGATGCGCTCGATGCCCAGACTGCGGTCCTGCACCTTGACGACCTCGCCAACGACCGGCTGCTGATCTACAGGACCGTTGGAATAGAGCCATACTGGCTGGAGCAGCAGGCGAAACATATCCCCGAGATCCATGCCAGGCTGATCGAGGACCTCTCGACATGGCCTTCGCTCGAAATGCCGCATGTGGCCTCGCGCGATATCCCTCAAACCTATCGGGAGACCTCGCGATATTTTCAGGAGTGGCTGAAGCCGCAAGGCCTGATCGACGTCATGTCGTTCTTCCTGATCCACACCCCTACCCGCCTTGCCGGCCTCGCCGTTGCCCGACATGAGCGGCAAGGCATTATCACCGAGCGTGAAATCAAGCTTGGCGGACTGTTGCTGCCGCATGTGCGCCGTTCGGTGATGATCAGCAACATGCTGGACATCAGCACGATCGAGCGCGCACGGACGGCCGAGGCGCTCGATGCCCTCACATGCGCCGTGGTCCTGACAAATGAACGTGGCGCCGTCCTGCACGCCAACCGCTCGGCCAAGCACATGCTCCGGAGCGGCGGCCCGATCCAGGATGTCCGGGGCATTCTGCAGGCGAAGATCCCGTCGGCTTCCAGGGAGCTTCACAGCGCCATCATGCTTGCGGCTCAGGATGAGGTCAGCATCGGCAAGACAGGGCTTGCCGTCCTCCTCAGCGAATCCGGCCTGCCGCCCGTCTTCGCCCGCGTGCTGCCGATGGCCGGCGGCGACCTGCGCGCCGGCATGGAACCCGCGGCGGTAGCCGCGGTGTTCATCGGCAATGCACCGGACGAGCATGACGCCGCCGGAATGCTGGCGCGAGCCTTTGGGCTTACGCTGGCCGAAACCCGCGTGCTCGCCAGCCTTGTGGCCGGGCACACCCTGGCCGAGACCGCCGCCAGCCTTCACATTGCCAACGCGACCGCCAAGACGCATCTCGACAATATCTTCCAGAAGACCGGCGCCTCCCGCCAGGCCGATCTGATGCGCCTTGTCATGCAGATCGTTCCGCCCGCGGGGCAGCTTGGTCCCTGAACCGCACTCATTCACCGTCTTGGATACAGGTATCCCACACCGCGAATCGTCTTGATCAGTTCCGGCTTGGCCGGGTCCTTTTCGAGCCGGCGGCGCAGCCGGGTGATGCGGCTGTCGATGCTGCGATCGAAGGGCTCGTCGCCCCTGGGCGGCGCAAGATCGAGCAATTCGTCGCGCCCGATGACCTGGCCGGCCCGGGTGGCGAAGGCGGCCACCAGATCGAGCTCCATCGGCGTCAGCGGAATGGCCACGCCGTCGGCGTCGATGAGGTTTCTCGCGCGGGCCTCGAACACATAGGTTCCGAAGGCGAAATGCCCGGCCGGCAAAGCGTCGGCATTGTCCGATCCCTTCGGCCTGCGCCTGCGCAGCACCGCGGCGATCCGCGCTTCCAGCTCGACCGGTGAAAACGGTTTTGCCAGATAGTCGTCGGCGCCGACCTCGAGGCCCGCCACCTTGTCGAAGACTGAATCGGCACCGGTCAGCATCAGGATGCCGGTGTCGTGATGCTCGCGCAGCCAGCGGGCCAGGCTAAAGCCGTTCTCGCCCGGCATGTTGAGGTCGAGAACGACAAGATCGGCCTTCGCCGCCGCGATCTCCTCGCGCAATTCGGCGCCGCCGGATGCCATGCGTATGCGGTAGCCTTTCGCCTGCAAATAGTCGGCGATCATGAACGCCACGTCGGTCTCGTCGTCCACGACAATGATGTCGGCCATGCGTTCCCCCGCGGCGAGCGACGGCCCAAACCTACAGGGCGCATTTGCCCCGGGTCAATCGGGCGCGTCTGCCGATTTCGGGCGAGTTCGACACAATTGAAACAATAGAAGCCGGGAAATCGGGCGTGCGGCATCATCGTGAAACATCCTCCGGCTATCTTTCAACGACGTCGGGCAGATGGCCGGGCGGGCTGGCTTGACAGGCCGTGGGCCGTTCAGTCCACTAGCCGCACGGGAACAGCAACCGTCGTGACGGCGCATCCGTCTGTGGAGATCTCGCCGTGCCGACCTCCTCGAAGCTGTCCAGGCACTACGCGTTGCTGATGGCGGCCTGCGTTTTGCCGCTGCTCGTGCTTGTCGCCGGCATCGGCCTCTACCAGGCCTACGCCCTGCAGCAGTCGTTTGTTCCTTACGCGCTCATTTTGGTCGGGTCGCTTGTCTGCGTATTCGCTTTGCACGGAGTGCTTCTGAGAGAGATCGTCGAACCTGCGATCTCGCTCGTCGACCATATCCGCTCCGGCGCCGCCGGCGAGCCCGCGGCCACCGTCAAAACCTCAGCACTTTGGCAGCCCTGGATCGACATGGCTTCGAGCATCTTTGCCGAAAACCGCACGGCTCTGCGCGAACTGGCCGACAGCGAACAGCGCTACCGCAATGTTGTCGAGGCACAGACGGAATATATCATCCGGGTCGCGCCGGATGGGCGCATGAGCTTCGCCAATGACGCGTATTGCCGCCTTGTCGGCAAGACACGCGAAGAGTTGCTGAGCCCGGACTGGCACTATTTCAACTCGTTTTCCGCCGATTTCGGCAGCTTCGACGAGATCATCGGTCGCGTGACCCCCGAAAGGCCTGTCTGCGAAGTGGAAGAGGCCGGCGCCCTGAGTGATGGCCGCGAGGTCCATATCCATTGGACCGATCGCGGCATCTTCGACGAAAGCGGCAAGCTCATTGAAATACAGTCGATCGGACGCGATGTTGCCGAGCAGAAACTCGCCCGTCAGGCACTCGAGGCCAGCGAGCAGCGCTACCGCAGCGTGGTCGAGCTGCAGACCGAGTTCGTCGTCCGGATGTCGCCGGAGGGTCATTTGAGCTTCGTCAACGACGCCTATTGCCGAGCATGCCGGATGACGCGCGAAGAGCTTCTCGACCCGTCCTGGTGCGAACTCGATGTGCTGCCGCCCGACGAAAGGCGCAGGTTCCTGGACCACCTTGCCCGCCTGACCCCGCAGGCGCCGGATGCCAGCATGGAACTGGTCAATGCGATGCCGGATGGTGCGCGGCGATGGCTCGCCTGGAACGATCACGGCATTTTCGACAGCGACGGGCGCCTTGTCGAAGTGCAATCCGTCGGCCGCGATATCTCGGACCGCGTCCTGGCCGAGCAAGCCAGACTGGAAGCCGAGAAGCTGTTGGCCGAAAGGGAGGCGCAGTTTCGCGCCATCGCCGAAGGCGTGCCGCTGCCGATCACCATCTCGGCAATCGAAGGCCCCGAAATCCTGTTCGTCAACGAACCGGCGCGCAAGGTGCTCGGCATCGAGGTCGGCCAGATCGGAGCCGAAGCGACGTCGACCTGGCAAGATCTGTCGCGGCGAGACGATCTGCTGCGGCTTTTGCTGAGAGATGGAATCGTCGACGCATTCGAAGCCGGCATGACCAATATGCAGGGGTCGAGAATCGATACGCTGGTTTCGGCGCGGCTGATCAGGCAGGCTGGCCGTTCGGCCATGCTTGCCGCCGTCACCGACATTACCCGCCAGCGCGAGGCCGAGGCGGAGATCGCAAGCCAACGCGAGACGCTTTACCAGTCGGAAAAACTCGCCGCTCTCGGTTCGCTGCTGGCCGGCGTGGCGCATGAACTCAACAATCCCCTGTCCGTGGTCATCGGCTACAGTTCGATGCTGAAGGAATTTTCGACGGACGAGGCGACCGTGGGACGCGCCGACAAGATCCACGCGGCCGCCGAGCGATGCTCGCGCATCGTCCGGACCTTTCTAGCGATGGCCCGCAAGAAGCCGCCGACACGGGGCGCTGTCGACATCAATGAAGTCGTCGTGGCTTCACTGGAACTTGCCGCCTACAGCCTGCGCTCGGCCGGGATCGAGATCCGCACCGAACTGGCGGAACCGCTTCCCAATATCTGGGGCGACAGGGACCAGCTTCATCAGGTGGTCACCAACCTGGTGGTGAACGCGCAGCAGGCTTTGCTGCAGGTCCCGCACCCGCGGCGGCTGACCATTGTCACCACCGGAGAAGGCGATGCCGTCGAGATCGTTGTCGCCGACAATGGTCCAGGCATGCCTGAGACGGTCCGCGCGCGTGCTTTTGAGCCTTTTTACACGACCAAATTGGCCGGCGAAGGCACCGGCGTCGGGCTATCTGTCTGCCAGGGCATCGTTACAGCCCACGACGGCGGCATAAAGCTGGATTCGACGGAGGGCGGCGGTGCTCGGTTTACGATCAGGCTTCCGAGCGGTCGAGCCGAGACGGCTGCTCCGCCCGATGCTGCAGGTAGGATGCCGCCTGTGCCCTCAGCCGCACGAATTCTGGTGGTCGACGATGATTCCGACATTGCCTCGATGATCGCCGAGATGCTGCGCCGCGATGGCCACGACGTCACAATCGCCGACGACGCGAATGCCGCCCTCAAGGCTGTGCGCGAGGATGGGATCGACCTTTTGATCAGCGACATACGCATGCCCGGCCTCGACGGCCCCGGTCTCTACCGCGCGCTGGAACAATTGCGCCCCGGGCTCACTCGCCGGCTGCTATTCGTGACCGGCGACACACTGGCACCCGAGATCGACCGCTTCATCGGCGAGACGGGCGCGCCGGTGATCGAGAAACCGCTCGATCCACAGACCTTTCGCAGGCTGGTGATGGAACGCCTAAGGGCGATGGAGACCAGCGCAATCGAAGGGGCTAAAGCGTGACAAAACAGAAATTGCTCATCGTCGATGATGAGGCGCCGTTGCGCGAGATGCTGTCGGATTACCTGCTCGTGCACGGCTTCGATGTCCGATCCGTTGCGGATGGAGCGGGAATGCACACCGAACTCGACCGCTTTGGTCCCAACCTAGTCATTCTCGACGTCAATCTCGTCGGCGAAAGCGGCTATGACCTCGCCCGCGAAATCGCCAGGCAGAGCCGCGCCGGCATCCTGATGCTGACCGCCGTCGGTGACCTGCCGCATCGGCTCGAGGGTCTTGCCGCCGGCGCCGACGACTATATGGCCAAGCCGTTCGAGCCACGCGAACTTCTGGCGCGTGTCAGGAGCGTCATCCGGCGCCTGGGCGAGGAAGAGCGGACGCCCGAAAACCGCATCCGTTTCGGCGGCTGCATCCTCGATATGGACGGCCGCACGATGGTCGACCCTGACGGCGCCGACGTGCAGTTGACGTCCATGGAATTCGACCTGCTGTGCGTCTTCGCGCGCCATCCCCGGCAGATATTGTCGCGCGACCAGCTGTGCAGGCTGGCCCACAACCGCGACCTCGAGCCAGGCGACCGAAGCATCGACATCCGCATTACCCGACTGCGCAAGAAATTCGAGACCGAACCCGACACTCCGACCGTCCTGGTGACGGTTCGCGGCGAAGGCTATGTCTACGAGCCCGCTTACGATGAGGCACGGCGCCGCTAGAAGAAGATGCTCACTGAGGACGGTGAGGGCTAAAAGGGCCAAGTGAGGTGCTGCCCTACTGTTCAACGCAGAAGCGCCCGAATGTTACAGCATGGATCGATCCATGCCGTTACAGTGGCCGAGGAGTGCAGCGATCCGGCGACTGATTGCGCGCCATTCCTTGGCTCGACCTGAATCTCAACAGAACAGAAGAGGCTAAGGCCTCCAGCCAGGACGGATCAGAGCCGTCCATTGCCTCGCCTTACGCGATCGGCTTGCGCGCCCGGCGATATTCCCGTCGCAGGCTTCGGACAGTGTCCCGCACGACGGGAATGGTCCAGCGCGCGGTCATCGTCGCGATCAACAGCCCGGCAATCGGATCGATGACGCGGGCAACCATCGTGCCTTGCCAAATCATGGCTGTTGCGAGCGACGCGGCGATGAGCAGGTTCGACGAGAGCTTGTCCGAGAACAGGCAGATTTGCGCGCGGGCCAGCGCGGAGGCGGCAAGCCTGTTGCGGGCCTTCCATCGGCGCAGGATCCAGAAATTGACCACCGCATAGGCCAGGTTCAGGTTCATGGCGAGAAAAACGCCTTGGCCGTGGGGTTCGACACCGCCGGCCGCGATCCGCTGGACCGCGATGCTGGCGACGACAGCCATTGAAAGGCACATGCCCAGCGCAGCGAACGCGTTGGCGAGCGTCTCGGCCAAGGCCGCCTGACGCTTGCGACCGATGCCCTCGCCCTTGCGTCCGCCAGCCACGATCGCGACGGTGACCAGCACCAGCATGTCCATCAGCGTCAGTGCGAGATCGGCGCGGATGGTCAGCGACGTCGACGTCGCCGCCGCGTATGCCGTCAAGAGAAGCCCCGGAGTGCCCGCCAGCACCGCCAGGCGTGCGGTCCGCGCCGCCGTCGCCTCGCCGTTCGATCGGTCGTTGGTTTTTCGCAGAGGTTGCATCGCCAGAAATCTCCTCGTTTCTGGCGTCACCGATGAGGCAGGGATGTTGCGCGGATTTGCCGATTTGCCGGCTGAAGGTTTCCTTTGTGTCGTCGAGCCGTGTGTGCACGGCAATTGTCGTCATTGGGGCGTGCAGGCGGCGTGGGGTGCCGGCGGTGCGCTTTGCGTCAGCCACACCAGAATACCCGACGTGCTCACGATGGAGGGACTGGCGGCGATCTGCCCGGGCGTGCGGCAACAGCCGCGAACAGCGTGCGAAAGCCGTGCCGGGGCGCTGATCCTCAACCGTTCGATCGACCGGCGAACGGTTCAGGCCGCGACGAAATAGTCATGCCGCAGAAGGTCTGCTGGGCTTATCGGAGTGAGGATGTTCCAGATGTTCAGACGCTTGCGCTTGAGGGCCGCCAGGCGTCAGACTTTCCGCGCCACGCCCCCGACCTGCTTGGTGCGCTTGCCCGTGTCGACCTTGGCGCGCGCCTCCACCGCCTTCTCGATCTCCCGCTTCAGCTCGTCTTTGATATCAACCGTTTCGGCCATCAAGGCGTCGATCTTCATGAAATCGAGCACGCGGTATTTCGACACCGCCGGCCTGACCAGTATGTCCGGCTGGCATTGCCTCAGCTTGGCGGCGATGATCGACTGCATCATCAATTGCGTGGCACCGAACATCAGGTCGACGGAGGTCGGGTATTTGCGCCCGCCTTTGGTCGGCGCGCCAACGACGTCGACGGCGATGATGATGTCGGCGTCGTGCTCGATCAGGTCGAACGGCACCGGATTGTAGATGCCGCCGTCGATCAGCAGCCTGCCGTCGCGCATCACCGGGCGGAATACCGCGGGAATAGCCGCAGAGGCGGCAAGCGCCGAATGCAGGTCGCCGTCGCTAAGCACGGCGAGCTTATGGCCGAAGAAATCCGTCGCCGTCACCTTCAGCGGTATTTTCAGTTCGGCGAAATTTTCGGGTATGGCGTCGGGCATGAATGCCTTGAGAATGCGCTCGACATTGAACTGGGTGACACGCAGCCCGCCCTGCAGCGCCTCGGCAAAGGTGCCTGGCCGAGCCCGCCACATGCGCGCCGCCACCTCGGCGCGGCGGCCGAGGATCGAGCGCATGTAGTCGTGAATGTCGCTGCCGGCCATGCCCGAAGCCATGCCGGCGCCCATGATGGCGCCGATCGATGAGCCTGATATCGCGACCGGCCTTATACCCAGCTCGTCCAGCGCCTCGATAACATGGATATGCGCCAGCCCGCGCGCGCCGCCGCCGCCGAAGGCGATGCCGAAGCTCGGGCTCATCCCTTGCCCCCCATTTGGGCTCATTCCTCCTTGGCCTCGCCGTGCTTCGGCCCGACGATCATGATGGCCGGCTCGGCGGAGAGCAGTTTTTTCGCCGCCGCCTTGACCTGATCCAGCGTCACCCCGTTGATGAGGGCGGCGCGGCGCTGCATGTAGTCGATGCCGAGCTTGTCGAGCTGCAGTTCGAGCAGCGTCGCGGCGATGGCGCCGGAGGAATTCAGATTGTTGATGGCATAGGCGCCGATCAAGTATTTCTTGGTCGCCGCCAGTTCCGCTTCGGTCGGCCCCTCTTGCGCCATGCGCTTCACCACCTCGCGCACGACAGCCAACGTCTCGGCCGCCCGGTCCGCGCGGGTCGCTGTGGTGATGGCCAGGGCGTTGGCGTGCTCGTGGTCGACCAGGTCGGAGCTGGCGCTGTAGGCCAGGCCGCGTTTTTCGCGCACCTCGTCGAACAGCCGCGAGGTGAAGGCGCTGCCGCCGAGGATCTCGTTCATCAGCACGGCGGCGAAGAAATCCGGCGCACTCCGCTTGATGCCGGGATAGGCCAGTTGCAGCGAAGTCTGGGGCTGGTCGTAATTGACCTCGAGCTGCTGGTTGAGTTTCGGATCGACATCGGCGACGGGCGCGAGCGCCTGATGTTGCGGCAGGCCGCCGAAGACCATATCGAGCTTTTGCTTCAACGTCTCGGCATCGATGGCGCCGACCACCGCCACATGCAGGCCATCGCGGGCGAAGTTCGCCCTGTGAAAGGCGATAAGATCGTCCGGCGTGATCGTGGCGATGCTTTGCCTGGTGCCTTCCTCGGGCCGTGCATAGGGATGAGTGCCGTATAGTGCCTCCAACCATTTGCGCTGGGCGAGCGTGTCGGGGTCAAGCTCGTTGGCGATGATGCCGGATAGCACCTGTGCGCGGATGCGGTCGATTGGCGCCTGGTCGAAACGCGGCTCGGTGACCGCCAGCCGCAACAGGTCGAACGCCGCGTCTCGCTGCTCGGCCAGCATGCGCATCGAGCCGTAGGTGCCGTCGCGCGCCGCCTCGAAGCTCAACTCGGCGCCGACGTCGTCCAGCTTTATCTGGAAGGCCTCGCTGTCGAGATTGCCGGCGCCCTCGTCGAACAGGCCGCTCATCAGATTGGCAAGCCCTTCCTTCCCGGCGGGATCCTGCGTCGCGCCGCCGTCGAAGACGAAGCGGATGGCGACCAGCGGCACGGAATAGTCCTCGACCAGCCAGGCGGTGATGCCCTTTGACGACGTCACCTCCTGGATGCTCATGGCCGCACGAGCGGAAAGCGCCGGCAGGACGAGGAAGAGCAGCGAGAGGAGCAGGATGGCCAAAGGGGCTATGCGCCTTGCATAACTCCCCTCACGCAAATTTTTGGTTCTAACTTCGGTTCGAGACGGATGATTGCCGAAGTCGGCGCTGCCCCTCACCGCCCTGCCGGGCACTTCTCCCCGTATAGTGACGGGGAGAAGGGGCTGGCCGCGACGCCGGCGCCCTTCTTCCGAACGCTGGTGATTGGCGAAACCGTCGATGACAGCGCCCCTCTCCCCGTCACTATACGGGGAGAGGATGCCGGCAGGCAGGTGAGGGGCAGCGCCAACGTTCAAGCTCGTCATCACATCAATTCCCTGCCTGCGTCTGCGGCAAGAGATAGCCTGATGTCGAATGGTTGAGATTGAGATAGCGCGCGGCAACGTCCCTGACTTCGTCGGCGGTGACCTTGCGGATGCGGCCCGGCCATTCCTCGACGTCCCTGACGCTGCCGCCGGTGGCGAGCGTCGCGCCGTAGATGTTGGCCATCGAATCCTGCTTGTCGCGGGCGAAGATCATCGAGCGGACGAAACGATCCTTGGCCTTCTCCAACTCGCCTGATGTGACGCCGTCCCTGGCGATGCGGGCGACCTCAACCTCGACCGCCGCCTGGACATCGGCCAGCTTGGCGTCGCCGCGCGGCGCGCCATAGACGGTGAAGTTGGTGGCATCGAGCATAGTGCCCTGGAAGAAGGCGCCGGCCTCGGCGGCGATGCCCTGCTTGACGACAAGCTGCTGGTGGAGCCGGCTGCGGCTACCGCCACCGAGGATCTCCGCCAGCAGGTCCAGCGCTTCGGCTTCGCCCGGCTTTGCAGTGTGATAGGAGGGAACCACCCATTGCGTGGAAAAGTTCGGCACGCTGACACGCGCGTCAGTGAGCGTCACCGTGCGCCTGGTGTTCTGCTCGGGTTCGACCGGACGGATGCGCGGCGGCAGGTCCGGACCACGCGCAATCTTGCCATAGGTCTTTTCGGCCAGCGCCTTGACCACCTCCGGGTCGACATCGCCGGCGACCACCAGCACGGCGTTGTTGGGCGTGTAATACTTGTCGTAGAAAGCCTTGGCGTCGGCGCGGTTCAGCTTCTCCATCTCCTGCATCCAGCCGATCACCGGAATGCGATAGGGCTGGTTCTGCCAGAGCGTGGCATCGACCTCCTCGCCGAGCACCGCCTGCGGATTGCTGTCAATGCGCGAGCTGCGTTCCTCGAGGATCACGTCGCGCTCAGTGGCGATGACATTGTCGTTGAGGATGAGGTTGGGCATGCGATCGGCCTCGAAATCCATCATCTGCTCGAGCGCCTGTGGCACCACCGTCTCGTAAAAAGCGGTGTAGTCATAAGAGGTGAAAGCGTTGTTCGAACCGCCGATGGCGGAGACGGCGCGGTCGAACGCGCCGGCCGCCTGATTGGTCGTCGCCTTGAACATCAGATGCTCGAAGAAATGGGCGATGCCGGACTTGCCCGGCGGCTCATCCGCGCTGCCGATCTTGTACCACACCATATGAGTGACGATCGGCGCCCGGTGATCGGGGATGACGACGACCTCCATGCCGTTGTCGAGCAGGAAATTCGTCACCTTGCCGTCGTCCGGCTTGTTGTCGGCCAGAACCGGGCCGGTCATCACGAGAGCCAGCGCCAAGAGCGTTCCGCGCAGCCATTCAGCCTGAGATGTCATCAATGGCTCCGGTTGTCATGGGGTGGGACGATAGGCGGGGGTGTTGCCACAGGCAAATTGATTTGTTCGTCATTTTCGAGGCGCTCGGTTCCTCGCCCCCACGAAAGTGGGGGAGAGAAGCTATGGGGCGGCGGCGAGGGTTGTGGCACCATCGTTGCTGTGAACTCAACGAATGGAGCGCCCCG
>NZ_JBVVQY010000032.1:46815-65129 GCF_055811615.1 Mesorhizobium sp. WSM4807 | reverse complement strand
ACGCCCGCAGACTGGTTCCTGGTTGAGAATGAGTTAGAGCAAAGGCTGGCGATCCTTCGCGCCCCCCTCTGCCCTGCCGGGCATCTCCCCCACAAGGGGGGAGATTGGCTCTCCACCCTTCACCGCAATTCCACCCACACAGGGGCATGGTCGCTGGCGCCGGTCTCGCCGCGCACGTCGCGGTCGATGCCTGCTGCGGCCAGCCGGCGCGCCAGCTTCCTCGACAGCAGTATATGATCGAGCCGCAGGCCGGCGTCGCGCGGCCAGCGGTTGCGGCGATAATCCCAGAATGTGTAGAGCGTCTCCTTCGGGTGCTTCTTGCGCAGTGCGTCGGTCCAGCCCTGGTCGAGCAGTGCTGCGAAGGCGGCGCGGCTTTCCGGCTGCACCAGCGCATTGTCGTCATAGGAGCGGGTTGGGTAGATGTCGCGCGGCTCGGGCACGATGTTGTAGTCGCCGGCCAGCACCACCGGCAGGCCGGTGTCGAACAGCTCCGCCGCATGCGCGTTTAGCCGTTGGTGCCAGGCAAGTTTGTACTGGAATTTCGGACCGGGCTGCGGGTTGCCGTTCGGCGCATAGAGGCAGGCGACGACGATGCCGCTAACCGCCGCCTCGATGTAGCGGGCCTGCTGGTCCACCTCGTCGCCGGGCAACGCCTCGCGGGTCAGAACGGGTTCTGAACCCCGCGCGAGTATGGCGACGCCGTTCCAGGTCGGCTGCCCCACCCACACCGCGCCATAGCCGGCCGCCGCGAGTGCTGTGCGCGGAAACTGCGTCTGCCTCGCCTTCAGCTCCTGCAAGCAGACGATGTCGGGCTTGGCGACAGTCAGCCAGGCGAGCAGGTTCTGCAGCCGGCCGTTGATGTTGTTGATGTTGAAGGTGGCGATCTTCATCGGCCTGCTTCAGCGCACGATGCGCTCGGTCCACGCCTTCACCGCATCAGTCATCGTCTTCAGATGATCGGCAGTGGAGAAGCCGGAGATGCTCTTGCGCGGCTTCAAATCGTGGTCGCCATCCTCCAGCCACCGCATTTCGATGGTGTCGGATAGATCGTAGGTCGCGACCTCGTCCCTGGTCCCGAATTCGTCGCGTGTGCCCTGGAAAATCAATGTCGGCGTCCTGAGATCGGCGAGGTGTTTTGTCCGAAGCTGCGTCGGTTTCCCCGGCGGATGGAAGGGGTAACCCAGACAAAGCAGCCCTGAAATCTCGCCCTTCGAAAACATCTCGTCGGCAATCATCGAGGCAACGCGGCCGCCCATCGACTTGCCGCCGATGATGAGCGGCCCCTTCACGCCCTTCGCCCTGAGGTCGGCGATCGCCTTGATGTATTCGGGGTTCACCGTCTCGGCCCGCGGCGGCGGCTTGCGGTGGCCGTAGCGGCGGGCCGCCATGTAGTGGAATTCAAAGCGCGCGACGCGGAAGCCGGCTTCGGCCAGCGCTTTTGCCGTGGCATTCATCGACGCCGAATCCATCGGCGCCCCGGCGCCATGGGCGAGAAGGATGGTGATGGGGGCGGTTTCGGGGCCGTCGAGGAGGAAGGTGGTCATGGGAACTCCAACGTTGACGACCCCTTCTCCCCTTGTGGGAGAAGGTGGCCGAGCGAAGCTCGGTCGGATGAGGGGTGTTGGACGGAGCGCCAACGCCTCATTTCTTCCAGCACCCCTCATCCGTCTCGGCGCTAACGCGCCAATCCACCTTCTCCCACAAGGGGAGAAGGGAGCGCCATCGCCTCACCCCGCCGACATCCGCGCCAGCTGCAGATCGATGAACTGAATACCCTTGGCCGCCATGCGCGCCCATTCGGAGCTGGCGTCGAGCTCGAGATAGCGCGCCCAGTTCCGCCGCGCCTCGGCGAGGTTGCCGGCGTCGAACTCCAGCCGTGCCAGGTTGAACACCGCATCGGCATAATTGGCATCGAGCGCGATCGCCTTTTGCAGATGCCGCCGCGCCGAGGCGTCGCGGCCCTCATCGCTCATCAGCCCGGCCAGATTGAACCAGGCCTCGACAAAGCCGGGGTCACACTTGATGGCGCGGGCATAGTCGTGCGCCGCCTCGGCCGCGCGTCCAGCGGCGCGCAGGCAGTTGGCGCGGTTGAAGGCGGCGATGGCGTCGCTCGGATCGATGGAAAGGCAGCGCTGGTAGAACGCCGCCGCCTGCTCGTGGCGTTCAGCCTCTTCCGCGGCTTCAGCGTCGGCGAACAATTCTTCCAGCGTGTCATCGTCAGGCGACCCCAGGTCGAACAGCAATTGGCCGTCGAGTTCGCTCTGGCCGCCCTCGAGATAGATCGCATCGGCGCGCCCATGCTGCGAGCCGACATTGAGCGACTTGGCGGTCAGCGAGGCGACCGGGCCGCAGCGGTGCACCGAGCGCGCGATCGCCCCCCATGACGCCCCGCCGGCAATCAGCCCGGCATATTTGCGGGCCAGGATCAGGTCGCGAAACGAATAGGGCTCGCAATCATGCTCGAAGGCATCGAAAAGCGACAACAGGTCGAGATCGGCGGCGGCAAGCCGCGACTGGTCAATGAGCGACTGCCTGGGCAGCGCCGAAGCCTCCGGCGCCGCCATCAGCCCGAGCAGGCGCAAAAAACCGTTTTCGCTGATCAGCTTTCGGCCGGTCGCGCGCTCGGCGGCGACGCGGCGCTCGATCTCGGCATCCCCGGCCTTGGCGAGATACAAGCGGCCGAACACGACATGGCTGGTGCGCCTGTTAACGCCGCGCCTCAATTGGCCGTGCTGGCGTTCGACCTCGCGCGCGGCCAGCCTGAGCGGGAACGCCGCCAGCGCGCCGATGGTGCCGAAGACGGTGCCGGCGAGAGCCGTCACGCCTTGCTCTTGCCGACGGCCTTCAGCAAATTGGCCTTAAGCGGATTTTCCTTGGCCGCGCCGGCGCCGGCCTTGGCGGATTTCGCCGCAGGCTTCGCCCCTTCATCGGCCTTGCTCTTGCTCTTGGCCGGCGGCTTGGCCGATTGCGACAGGCTGGCCTTCAGCGCATCCATCAGATTGATCACGTTGCCGCGCTCGGGGGCGGCGGCGATGATCGGCTTGTGACCCTTGAGCTTCTCGCGGATCATCGCCATCAGCGCGATCTCATAGCGGTCCTCATAGTTCTTCGGGTCGAAGGTGGTTTCCTTCTGCTTGATCAGCGCTTCGGCGAGCTGCAGCATTTCCGGGTCGGGCTTGCCGGCCGGGATATTGCCGAAATATTCAGCCGTGCCGCGCACTTCGTTCGGGTTCCTCAAGGTGCAGACGAACATGCCGTTCTTGCGAGCGCCGATCGTCACCACGCGCTCGCGGCTGGACAGCACCAGCCGCGCGATCGCCAGCTTGCCGGACTTGCGCATCGCTTCGCGCAGCACCGCGAAAGTCTCCTCGGCCATGGCGCCATCTGGCGCCAGGTAGTACGGCGCGTCCTGATAGATGACGTCGACCGAATGCTCGTCGACAAAGGCTTCGATATTCATCGTGTGGTTGGATTCGATGCGCACCGCCTCGAGGTCGGCATCGTCGATGATAATGTACTGCTTGTCCTCGTATTCGTAGCCCTTGACCAGATCCGAGCGCTCGACCAGCCCGAGTTCGGGATCGACCGGCTTCATGTTGATGCGGTTGTGGGTGTCCTTGTGCAGCTGGTTGAAGCTGATCCGCTCGCTCGCGCTCGTCGCCGGATAAAGCCGGACCGGACAGCTGACGAGACTGAGCTTGAGGTAACCTTTCCAACTTGCCCTGGGCGCCATGAAACTCTCCTACGCGGCCGTGCACTGTCGAACTTTTCGCAGCGCTTCGTCCAAAGGACGAACGACGCTGCGCAAAACCTACATCGCCCTCACAATACCGGCAAATCCCTAGCGAAATCTTCCATATCGGCCCAGGGATCGCCGGAGGTGGCCAGAAGGCCCGGCAGCGAAGAATAATTCAAATCTTCCGGAGCGTCGATGGATTCCAGATCGGACCAGCTCACCGGCGTCGAGGCCGGCAGGTTGGTGCGGGCGCGCAGCGAGTAAGGTGCGGCCGAGGTGTGGCCGCGCGCATTGCGGTGATAATCGATGAAGATGCGCCGCTTGCGGTTGTCCTTACCCATGGTGGTGGTGAAGGTGTCGGGCGCGGTGGCGGCCAACGCCGAGGAAATGGCGCTGGTCGCCTGGTGCAGCTTCTTCCAGTTCTGTTTTTGCGTCACCGGCACTGATATGTGGATGCCCTTGCCGCCCGAGGTTTTCGCGAACGGCACCAGCCCCAGAGCCTCGAGCTCGCCGCGGATATGCACTGCGGCTTCGACCACCTCGCGCCAGCTAACCCCCTCGCCGGGATCGAGGTCGAAGACGATCAGGTCGGGTTTGTCGAGCCGCGTGCGGTGGGTGCCCCAGGTGTGGAACTCGACGACGCCGAACTGCGCCAGCGCCAGATAGCCCTTGGCGTCCTCGACCGACAAATAGGATTTGGTCTCGCCCTCGGAATTGGTCGCCTCGAAGGTCGCCACCGATGACGGCATGCCGGTGAAGGCATGGCGCTGGAAGAAGCAGTCCTGCGGCTTGCCTGTCGGGCAGCGCACCAGCGACACCGGGCGGCCCAAAATATGCGGCAGCATGAAATCGCCGACCAGCGCATAGTAGACGGCGATATCGAGCTTGGTCGGTCCGGTCTTGCCGAACAGCCGCCGTGTCGGATTGGTCACCCAGATCGTGGCGAGGTCGGCTTCGGCGATCAGCCGCTTGCGCTTGGCCGACACCGGCGTCGACAGGCCGACGTCGCGCAGTCCGCGGAACACCGCATGGCGCAGCGCATTATCGGCAGTCCGGTTGGCATAGTGGATATGGGCCGAAAGCAACGGCCGCACCCAGTTCATCTCGCGCATGATCTCGCGCGGAACCCCTTCGGGTTCAGAAGCGCCGGCCCGCAAGGGCTTGAGCCGGGCCAGCAGGTCGGCGGCGGTGGCGGCATCGAAGCCGGTGCCGACCTTGCCGCGATAGTGCAGTTCGCCATCCTCGAATTCGGCGAGGCCGAGTGCGGCCAGTCCCTCGGCTGCAGCGGAGACGGTGTAGCCGGCGATGACGAAGTCGCCGTTCTTCAGCGCCTTGATCTTGGTCCAGGTCTTGGTGCGGCCGCTCTGGTAGATTGCCGTGGCGCGCTTGGAGACGACGCCTTCCAGTCCCATCTCGGAAGCCTGGTCGTAGAGCGCCTGGCCATCGCCTTCGACGTGGTCCGAGAACTGGATGGCGGAGTTGGCGCCCAGCCCGGACAGCAATTGCGACAGCAGCGCCTTGCGCCGGCCGAGCGGCGCTTTTCTCAGGTCCCAGCCGTCGAGATGCAAGAGATCGAAGGCGTAAAAGTGGAGCTTGTTGCCGGCGCCTTCGGCCAGCGCGTCCTGCAAAAGAGCGAAGCGGCTGATGCCCTTGGCGTCGAGCACGACGATCTCGCCGTCGATGACAGCCTCACGGCATGGCAGCCGGGCGAAGGCATGCGGCAGGTCGCCATAGCGCCTGGTCCAGTCGAGGCCGGCGCGGGTGATCAGCTTGACCACGCCGTCAGCCAGATGCGCCATGGTGCGGTAGCCGTCGAACTTGATCTCGTGCAGCCAGATTTCGCCCGTGCGGCTCGCGGGGTCATCGCCGCCCGGCGGCTTCGGAACCTGCGTCGCCAGTTGCGGCTCGATGCGGGTGGGCGGCGGCGCCCTGATCGCACCCGGCAAAGCGCCAGGCTTCAGCACGACGGGTTTCGCAGGTTTGGGGACTGGCTTCGGCGCTTCGACCAGTTCCTCGATGCGCCGTCCCGATTTGACGCTTTCCGGCCGCTCGGCAAGGATGTCGAGCGCTGGATCGGCGGCGAGATCGCGCTCCTTGAACAGCAGCCAGTTTTTCTTCTCGTCGTCGCCGGGCTTGGCCTTTAGCCTGGTCAGCATCCAGCCGCCATTCAGCTTCTCGCCGGCGAGACGGAACTTGAAGGAACCGGTGCGCAGGCTCTTTTCGACGTCGTCCATCGGCGCCCAGACGCCAGTGTCCCAGACGATCATCGGCCCGCCGCCATATTCGCCCTCCGGAATGACCCCCTCGAAGTCGATATATTCGAGCGGGTGGTCCTCGGTCTCGACCGCCAGCCGCTTGTCGGCCGGGTTGAGCGATGGACCGCGAGGCACCGCCCAGCTCTTCAGCACGTCGCCGACTTGCAGGCGAAGGTCGTAGTGGTCGGCAGTGGCGTGATGCTTGTGCACGACGAAGCGGTTGCCTTCTCCGGCAACCGGCCCGCCGACGGGTTCCGGTGTCTTGCTGAATTCGCGCTTGGCGCGATAGGCCTTGAGTTTTGAAGGAGGTGGCATGTCAAAGACCGAAGCGCACGGCAGCCAGGAACCAGCGTCTCATTCCTTCGCGCCCCCCTCTGTCCTGCCGGACATCTCCCCCCACATGGGGGGAGATCGGATGTCGCGACGCTTTCGCCAATCTCCGACGTTGCAAAGAGGGTGCCCACAGTGACACTGCCAATCTCCCCCCTCGTGGGGGAGATGCCAAGTGGTGGCAAAGAGGGCAGGACAGAGGCGGGCGCTGTCCCGCCAGCATCAAAATTCCATCGCAGCGGCGCTCACAGGTCACGACATGGATCCCAAGGTCTCCGCGACGTCGCTTCGCTCCTGCTCCGCCCTGGGATGACGAGAGGTCACACAGCTCAATCGTCGGTGGCCGGCGTCAATTCGAGCTCGGCCGGCGACAGACCCTGCTGGAGCTGGCTCAGCCGGAATTCGTCGACCCAGTAGGCCTCGCCATCGACGAGGACGCGCGCTTTGTAGGCGCCGGCGGAAAAGCTCTGTGCGGTGATATAGACCTTGTGGCGGTCGAGCGCCTTGCGCACCGCGGCACGCTTGGAATTCTGGCTGGTGACGGAACTGGCCATGGACTCGCTCATACACACGCCGCCGCAGGAAAAGGCGGCTAGCATAAGGATGGCCGAGACAGACGGTTGTGTCAATTTCGCGCATGATCGGATGGCGAGACGAATAATCTACTGTGATTGAGGGCCGGGCATTGATCTGATCAGGCAATTTCTTCTCATATTTCACGAAATCTAATTCATGGGATCAATTTTCATATGATAGTATCATTTTTCACAGAATGTGCATCTGCGGCTTAACTTTTCAGACCCGAGACCCAAATTTTATGATCGAACGGAGTGAGCATCGATTTTCAGGTCCAGTCACCGTTTTTCAGGACATGCGCCTTCCTGAAACGGCAACCCCGGCCGGGTACAGCGCGTTGATTGACGCTTACAAGCTCGCTGTCCCGCTGCCCCGCATGCTTTCCGCGACCGGCGAGCATCACCGTATCATCGAGAAGGACGGCTGGCGCATCATGACACCGCGCCACGCCCCCCATCCGACACTCGAAGGCCATCTTACTTTCGCTCTGAAATATGAGGGCCTTGACCTCGCTGTCCTCAAGCGGCTGTTCCTGGAGACAGGTCCCGCCGCCATTGAAGCGCTCGTGCGCAAAAGTCCGACCGGCAGTTACGCCCGCCGCATCTGGTTCCTCTATGAGTGGCTGAAGGGTACCCGACTGGATCTCCCCGACGCGACCGCCGGACGCTACGTCCCGGTCGTCGACCCCGGGCTGCAGTGGGCAGCGCAGGAGAAGACCGCTCCACGCCACCGCGTGAAAGACAATTTGCCTGGAACGCCGGATTTCTGTCCGCTGGTGTTTCGCACCGAGGTTCTCGATCAATTCATTGGCCTCGACCTGCCCAGGCGTGCGCAAGACATCATTGCAGACGTGTCGCGCGATCTTCTAGCAAGGACCGCAGCGTTCCTCCTGCTCAAGGACTCGCGGTCCAGCTACGCGATCGAGGGTGAGCGGCCGCCGCAGGACCGCATTCAGCGCTGGGGCCGCGCCATTGGCGAGGCCGGCCGTCAGCCGCTCGATCGCGATGAGTTGCTGCGCCTGCAAAGGATCGTGCTCGGCGACGCCCGTTTCGTGAAGCTCGGCTTCCGGCAGGAGGGCGGTTTCATCGGCGAGCATGATCGCGACAACCGCATGCCACTGCCCGATCACATCAGCGCCCGGCCCGAAGACTTGGCATCGCTGATCGATGGAATGGTTGCATTCGACCACGGTCCGGCCCAAGGCATCGATGCGGTGATCGCCGCCGCGATCCTCGCCTTCGGCTTTGTCTATATCCACCCGTTCGAAGACGGGAACGGCCGCATTCATCGCTACCTGATCCACCACGTCCTCGCCGCGCGCGGTTTCAACCCGCCTGGCGTCGTATTTCCCGTCTCCGCCGCGATACTTGAACAAATCGACGAGTACCGGCGGGTGCTCAAGAGCTATTCGCAGCGCCTGCTACCACTGGTCGAATGGGAGCCGACGCCGCAATTCAACGTCCGTGTCCTGAACGACACCGGCGATTATTATCGGTTCTTTGACGCAACACCGCACGCCGAATTTCTCTATGCCTGCGTCCAGAGAACGATCGAGCAGGACCTTCCCAACGAAACCGAGTTCCTGCGCCGCTACGATCAATTCCGGCAGCAGGTCGATGCCTTCATCGACATGCCGGAGCGGCTGATCGATCTCCTCTTCCACTTCCTGAAACAAAATGGCGGGCGCCTGTCGAATCGCGCCCGGGAAAAGGAGTTCGCCGCGCTGACCGATGGAGAGGCCGAACGAATCGAGGCGATCTACAGGCAGGTCTTTAGCAACGCTCGCGAGAGGTGAATGGTGAATGGTGAATGGTGAATGGTGAATGGTGAAGATTGCACACAAGACGTGACGAAATCACAGCTCACTATCACCAATCACCAATCACTAATCGCTTCTCACCATTCACCATTCACTATTCACTATTCACTATTCACTCCTCCTCCTCCGACGCTCACGCGATCGTGCGGCCGGCCCAGAGCTGAGCGACTGTGGAAACCGAGCGAGCGCTCTATATGGTCCTGAGGCAATAGTCCTGACGCACATGAACCCTGACATTGTCCGGAGATCTCATCCATGACCTTGAGCACACGCAAGCTGGGCAGCCAAGGGCTGCAGGTATCGGTGATCGGCCTCGGCTGCATGGGCATGAGCCAGTCCTACGGCCCGGCCGACGAGGCGGAATCGATCGCCACACTGCATCGCGCCATCGAGCTCGGCTGCACCTTCCTCGATACGGCGGAAGTCTATGGCCCGCACACCAATGAGGAACTGCTCGGCCGCGCGCTGAAGGGCCGGCGCGACGAGGTGACGATCGCCACCAAATTCGGCTTCCGTATCGAAAACGGCAAGCAGATCGGCACTGACCGCAACAGCCGGCCCGAGCATATCCGTGAGGCGGTGGACGGCTCGCTCGGCCGGCTCGCCACCGACCATATCGACCTGCTCTACCAGCACCGCGTCGACCCGGCGGTGCCGATCGAGGACGTGGCGGGTGCTGTCAGCAAACTAATCACTGATGGCAAGGTGCGCTTCTTCGGCCTGTCGGAGGCGGGTGCGGCCAACATCGGCCGGGCGCATGCCGTGCAACCGGTGTCGGCGGTGCAGAGCGAATATTCGCTGTGGGAACGCAATCTGGAGCCGGAGATCATCCCGCTGCTCAGCGAACTCGACATTGGCCTGGTGCCGTTCGCGCCGCTTGGCCGCGGCTTTCTCACCGGCGACGTCAAGCGCGCCGAGGACTATCCGGAAGGCGACTTCCGGCGCGGCGACCCGCGCTACCAGGGCGCCAACTACGACGCCAATGTGCAGGCCGCCGGGATTGTCCGCGACATCGCGGCGGCCAAGGGCGTCAAGCCCGGCCAGATCGCGCTGGCCTGGCTGCTGCACAAGGGCAGCGACTTCGGCATCGACATCGTGCCGATCCCCGGCACCAAGCGCAGAAAATACCTCGAGGAGAATGTCGCTGCCGCGGCGATCGAGCTCGACGCCGACGCAATGCATGCGCTCGACGACGCGCTGGCGCCGGGCAAGGTCGCGGGTGAGCGCTACAACGAGCGCGTCATGGTGACGATCGACCGGTAGATGGCATCTACGGCAGCTTCGCCAGCTCGGCAGCGTGGCGGATGACAAGCAACGCGTCCCGGTTGGTCACCGGATAGCCTGCGATGAAGCGTTCGACCGAAAAGGCTGGAAATTCGGCTCTCAAGCGGGCCGCGGCGCGCGCCGCCTCGCCGGCCTCGCCCATGGCCGCATGCGAGAGCGCCAGGAACATCAGCACGTCCGGCGACTCCGGCGAACTCCTGCGGAGCGCCGCAATGGCTTGCCCGTGTCTGCCGGCGACGAACAGCATGCGGCCTTGCATGCCGAAATACCAGGGCGGGGCCAACGGATTGAGGCGCATGGCACGCTCGATGAGCGGAATCGCCTCGCCCGGATCGCCGACGACAAGCGCCTTGCTGCCGGCCAGCAGCGCCAGTATGCCGGCGTGATTGCAGCCGTATTCGAAGGCGCGCCGATGCGCGCGCTCCGCTCCTTCGAGATCACCAAGACATGCCCTGACATTGCCAAGGCATGCGTGGGCGCAGCTGTCCGTCGGGTCGAGGCGCAAGGCGTTTTCGGCCGCCGCCCGCCAGTTCTCGATCGACGTCAGCAGGTCGTTACCGAAGCCGTTGCAGGCCTCGACCGAATAGGCATAGGCGAGCTCGGCCCAGCAGTTGGCGAAGGTAGGATCAAGCTCCAGCGCGCGTGAAAACAAGCGGATCGCCTCGACATTTCCGGCGCGGCTGAACGTAGTGTGCTGTTCGAGGGCAAGCAGATAAAAATCATAGGCCCGCAGGCTGGCCGGCGGCTTGCGGCGAACCGCATTGCGGCCGACCGTGGCCAGCGTTCCGTAACTGCCGGCGAACACATTGATGATGCTTTCGGTCAGGCTGTCCTGCAGCGCGAAAATGTCCTCGACCGGGCGGTCGTAGCGCTCCCTCCACAGGCTGACGCCGCTACGGGCATCGGCAAGCTCTATCGTCAAGCGAATCCTCTGGTCGTCCGCGCGCAACTGGCCCGACACAATATAGGTAGCGCCAAGCGCCTTGCCGTCCGCCTCGAAGTCGGCCGGCTTGCTGCCCAGCGATTTCATCGTGTGGAAGGCGATGACAGGCAAGCCCGCGTATCGTGCCAGGTCGATGGTGATGTCCGACGACAGACCGTCGGCAAAGCGGCGCCAACGCTCTTCCGAATTCAGGCATTCGATCGGAAATATGGCGAGCACCGGCGGAGCGTCCGACGGGGGTGACAGCCCGTCCGGCCGAGCGCCGGAAGCGCCGGCAAAATACGCCGCGAGCCCGATCTTGGTGCGCACGCCAAGTTTTTCGTAGATGGCCGCAAGGTGGGTGCGAACAGTGGTCGGGGCAATGAAAAGTGCATTGCCGATTTCGCGATAGGTCATGCCGGTTGCGAATTTTTCCGCGACCGCGCGCTCGCGACCCGACAAGGCATCGAGCGCCTGCGCTTTCGAAGCGTCGTTGAACGTCATGGTGGGACCCGTCCCCAGCGGAAGAATACCACAAATGCAGGAGGCCGAATACTGCATCTGCCCGATCCCGCCGCAGGCGCACAAATTGCAAGCTCGCTTGCGGCAACAAGCTGCTATCAGGGGAGGTTTCCATGCGTCCTGTTTCGATAATGCTGGCATGCACGATCTTGAGTCTTTCCGCCGTCCACTCGCCGTTGTTCGCAAGAGGATGCAGGCAGGTGCTGGAATCGGATGTGAAAATCACGAGCATGCGCGTCTATGCCGACGTTCTGGCCAACGCCGCCCGCAACGGCTGGGACTACACGCCTGAATCGATCGTCAGCGGCTCAAAGCGGCATTTCGAGGAGATGAAGCTCCAGTTGAACGACGCCGGCTATGAGATCGTGCCCGTCGGCGTCCGCCCTTATTGCAAACGGTGGGACAAGCTCGCCGCCCGCTAGCAACCAGCGATCCGCCCTTTGCGGCGCAAGCTTTGTCGAGACATCGATATGTCGAAGGTGCAGGCCAACTGTCTGCTTCTGCTTGCTGCTGCCTTTTGGGGCTTCGGTAATGTTGCGCAGAAGACGGTGCTGGATCATCTCGATCCGCTCAGCGCCGTGGGCATGCGCTGCCTGATCGCGGGGCTCATGGTCGCGCCGCTGACGATGCTCGAATGGGGAAGGAAATCCGGGCCCGGCTACTGGATGAGCCTCACCAAAGTCAGCGTTCTGTTTTCAATTTCGATCATCATCCAGCAGGTCTCCTATCTCGACACCTCGGTTACCAATGCGAGCTTCCTGGTGAGCACCGCAACGGTGATGACACCGCTCGCCGCCTGGTTGCTGATTGGCGAGCGCCCGACTGCTGTTGGCGGGCTTGCGGCTGCCATGACAGTGGTCGGTGTCCTGCTGCTGTCCGGAGGCTTGACCACCAGCTTCAGCCAGGGCGATCTCGCTGCGATACTTTCGGCCGCGTGCTACGCGCTTTGGATGGTGGAGCTTGGTCGCCACATGCAGACCCACGGCGCGCCGGTCGCGGCGGCTGCCGCGCAATTTCTCGGCGCCGCCGTGCTCACCCTGCCGCTCGGCGCCCTCCAGGGTAATCTGTCGCTGGCCGCCATCAGCGATGCAGGCCCGGAACTCGCCGTGCTCGGCATCTTCTCGACCGGGGCCGCCTTCGGCATCCAGACGGTCGCTCAACGCTTCACATCCGCCAGCCATGCCGCGGTGATCGTCAGCGCGGAGAGCGTGTTCGGAGCGATTGGCGCTGCCATATTTTTGGGCGAGCGGCTGTCGCCGACCGCAGCAGTCGGTGCTGCGGTCGTATTTGGATCAATCACCTTGCTGTCGCTGACGACCGACAAAATCAGCAAGCCGGCGGTGGCAGATTGAGAGATTGTCGGGGCAGATGCGCGGTTGCGGACGCCTCGGCTTCAAGATCAAGGGGCCTCAGCCGAGCCTTGCCAGCTTTGCGGCGTCGCGTATGGCCTGCACGGCATCCGGGTTTGTCACGGGATAGGCTGAGATGAAGCGTTCGACCGAAAAGTCCGGGAATTCAGCGTTCAAGCGGGCTGCAATCCTGGCCGCCTCGCCGGTCTCGCTCTGTGCCGCATGCGCGAGCGCCAAAAACATCAGCACGTTCGGAGAATCCGGCGAACCTCTGCGGAGCGCCGCGACAGCTTCCCGATGCCTGCCGGCGGCAAACAGGATGCGGCCCTGCATGCCGAAATACCAGCGCGGGGCCAGCGGATTGAGGCGCATGGCGCGCTCGATGAGCGGGATCGCCTCGGCCGGATCGCCGGCGACAAGGGCCTTGCTGCCGGCCAGCAGCGCCAGCGTGTCGGCGTGGTTGAAGCCGCATTCGAAGCCACGCTGATACGCGCGCTCTGCCCCCTCAAAGTCGCCGAGACATCCCTTGAGATCGCCAAGGCAGGTGTGGGCGGCGCTGTCCGTCGGGTCGAGCCGCAAGGCGTTTTCGACCGCCGTCCTCCAGTTCTCGATCGAGCCCGGCACATCGTCGCCAAAGCCATTGCAGGCCTCGATGGAATAGGCATAGGCAAGCTCGGTCCAGGCCCTGACCAGAGTTGGGTCAAGCTCGAGCGCGCGTGAAAACAGGCGGATTGCCTCCGCATTGCCGGCGCGGCTGAACGTGTTGTGCTGTTCGACGCCAAGCAGATAAAAGTCGTAGGCCCGCAAGCTGGCCGGCGGCTTGCGGCGAACCGCATTGCGGCCGACCGTGGCCAGCGTTCCGTAACTGCCGGCCAGCACATTGATGACGTTCTCGGTCAGGCTGTCCTGCAGCGCGAAAATGTCCTCGACCGGGCGGTCGTAGCGCTCGCTCCACAGGCTGACGCCGCTACGGGCATCGGCAAGCTCTATCGTCAAACGAACCCTCTGGTCGTCTGCGCGCAACTGGCCCGACACAATATAGGTAGCGCCAAGCGCCTTGCCGTCCGCCTCGAAGTCGGCCGGCTTGCTGCCCAGCGATTTCATCGTGTGGAAGGCGATGACAGGCAAGCCCGCGTATCGTGCCAGGTCGATGGTGATGTCCGACGACAGACCGTCGGCAAAGCGGCGCCAACGCTCTTCCGAATTCAGGCATTCGATCGGAAATATGGCGAGCACCGGCGGAGCGTCCGACGGGGGTGATAGCCCGTCCGGCCGAGCGCCGGAGGCACCGGCAAAATGCGCTGCGAGGGCGACCTTGTTGCGGACGCCAAGCTTGTCGTAGATCGAGGCGAGATGGGTACGCACGGTCGACGGAGCGATGAACAGCGCCTCGCCGATCTCGCGATAGGTCAGGCCGGCGGCAAATTTCTCCGCCACCGCGCGCTCGCGGTCGGATAGAGCCGGCGAAGACGCCGCAATGCGGTTCATGGCAAATTTCCTGCTACTGGACGGAGAGATGGGTTCAACTGCTGTCGACGCAGAATACTACAAATGGAGAACCTAAACACCGCATCTGACCGATTGTGATGTCGCGCTTCGAAGCCGAAAGCTTCTCGCACGCCCCTGCGACCAGCCGCCGCGGCTCCATTCGATTTCAGCACAACATCAGCATCCGTTCAGGACGCGGACGCCATGTCGCGGCGATGCTCCCGGGAGACAAACCGATGAGCGGCCATGACAATTGCCCTGACAGAAGACCTCCTCGCCAGGATCGATCGCAAGATCGAAGACGCCGGCCCGGCGCCTGGACTGCGCAATCTGGAGGATCGCGACTATGCCGACATTCGCAAGCAACTGCTTGCGGGACGCCCGCGTGACGTTTGGGTGTTCGCCTATGGCTCTCTGCTGTGGAACCCATGCTTCGAATTCGTCGAGGAGCGACCGGCGACCGTCCATGGCTGGCATCGGCGATTTTCGCTGTGGCTGACCCGCTGGCGCGGCACGCGCGAGCGGCCTGGCCTGATGCTTGTGCTCGACCGTGGCGGCAGCTGCCGCGGTGTCGTCTACCGCCTCCCCGACCGTGACGTCGAGACAGCGATCGACCGGCTGCTGCGCCGGGAGATGAGTGCCAACCCGCCGACCAACATTCCGCGCTGGGTTTCGGTTCGAGGCGCGGGTGGGAATTTGCGGGCCATCGCCTTTGTCGCCGACCGGAGTGGCCCCGCCTATGCCGCAGGCCTGCCCGAGCAGACCACGGTGGAGATCCTGTCGCTCGCTGCCGGCCACATCGGAAGCTGCGCCGACTATCTGCGCCGCACCGTCATTCAGCTTGAAGCCCGCAACATCCGCGACGCGACGCTATGGCGGCTGCAGGGCAAGGTCGCCGCCTACCTCAGATCATTGCAATCCGGCACGCCCTTGCCGGCACCAACCGTGGAGATCGATTATGCATGCGAAGGCTGAAGGACCATTCCTCTCGTCGGTTTTGGCACGGGAAGCCGTGCACCGGATCCTGTCGACGGGCAACGTTGAATTCTGTGGCGGCGAAACGGCTCAGATGCTGCACTATCTCGACCTGCTGACGCAGAGTGAGACAGCCATGATCCCTGCCACAACGCGGCCGCGCCTGTGGCAGCGCCTCTCCGGCATCTTTCGGGCTTGACCTTTAGCGGCTTATGCGGCTCCGATGATCGTTGCGCAATCAGGCGCAGCGGTGGTGCAGGAGCTTGGCACACCAGGTCGGCAGCTCGGTTCTCGATCTCGACCGCGGCACATTGCGGCGTGACGGCGAGATCGTGCCGGTGCGGCCAAAGACCTTCGATCTGCTGGCCTTCCTGGTGCGCAATCCCGGCCGAGTGCTGAGCAAGGACGAACTGTTCCAGGCGGTCTGGCCCAACACCATCGTGACAGAGGATTCGCTCACGCAATGCGTTCGCGATGTGCGCAAATGCATAGGCGACGAGACGCAGTCGCTGGTTCGCACCGTGCCCCGGCGCGGCTACATGTTCCACGCTGCCGACGACAGCCTGTCCGCTTCGCTGCCGCCGGCCAGCGCTGCCGTTCAGATTGAACGAGCGCCCGAGCCGATGGTCGCCATCCTGCCGTTTCGCGTTAATATTGACGACGCGACGGCAAAGCCGCTCTTCGACGGCGCGGTCGAGGAGATCATCAACGCGCTTTCCTACTTTAAGACCATCGCGGTGCTGGCGCGCCATTCGGCCTTCGCGCTTGCCGAACATTCCGACCAGGACATCTGGGCGACCGCTGAGCGTCTCGGCGCCGACTATGTTGCGGAAGGCAGCGTCGAGAGCGCTGAGGATGGTTACAGCACGCACGTCGTGCTGTCCGAGACAGCGTCCGGCCGGCGCATCTGGGCGCAGGCATTTTCGTTCAGGACCAGCGATATCTTCGTCTTTCAAAGGATGGTGGCGCAACGGATCGCGACCGCGCTGGTCGCCAACATCGAGAGCGCGGCGATGCGGCGCATGTCCCCCGCGCCCGCCGCCAACATCGGAGCCTACGTCCATATCTTGCGCGGCATCGCGCTGCTGCGCAGCTATGGCGAGGGCGTCAACCAGCAGGCCCGCGAACACCTGCTGAAGGCGCTCGAACGCGATCCGGATTCGGGGCTCGCTCACGCCTATCTCGCCTTGGCGGACACGATCATAGGCGGCTATGGCGGCGCGCCTCGCGCCTTGCTCGATCAGGCGCGAGACCGGGCCTTGCATGCCACTGCACTCAGCCCGGACGAGGCACGTTGCCACCGCATCCTGGCCTTGATCCTTCTCTACCTGGCCGAATTCGACGCCGCCGCACGCCATTTCGCGCGCGCATTGGATCTGAACCCCTATGATGCCGACACGTTGGCCCAGACGGGCTTTTTCGAGGTGATACGCGGCCATGGCGAGGCCGGTCTGGTGCTGCTGGACCAGGCGATCCAACTCAATCCGATGCATCCCGCCTGGTATTATTACGACCGGGGTGAGGCCCTGCTTGTCCTTGGTCGCTACCCGGAAGCGGTGGCGTCTTTTTCCTGCCTTCCGCGAAAGAGTGCCTGGCAATGGGCGCGGCTGGCGGCTTGTCACGCGCTTGACGGCAATATCGACAAGGCAAGGGCCTGCGCTAGGGAAGGCCGCCGCCTAAACCCCGGCCTGACCGTACAGGCAATCATGGCGGACCTTCACATGATGCGCTTGGAAGATCGGGAGCGGATACGATCCGGTCTCGCGCTGGCCGGATGGGATGAAGCGCAAACGCCAGAAGCGCCATTGCCGACAACACTATGAGCAGCACCGGCGGCGTTGGGCGCATGACGCGGCTATGAGTCGAATCCTGCCGTTCTTGCGCAAACCTCCGGCCTTGGCTAGCATCCGCCCGCCGGCGCCGAGCGGAGGAGAACGTCGCGGTGGACCGGCTGGAGCGCCGTTGCGTCCCCTTGGGCGCTCAAAGGACACTCCATTTTGAATCGACGCAGGAACCTGGCGGAGATCCATTCCGGTTTTCGGGGTCATGCGCTCATGTGGAGGAGACCAAATTGATGAACAGACGTGAATTCCTGCTGTCGTCCGTGGCGATGGGCACATTGGCGCTGGCCGCTCCGCAACTGGCTTTCGCTCAGGACAAGCTGACCATCCTAGGTTCGGTGCCGAGCCTCGGCTTTCCGTTCTTCGTTCACATGCTGAACCAGATCAAGGCGGAGGCGCAGGCGCAAGGCGTCAACCTGACCGAGAGCGACGGCCAGAATTCGGCGCCAAAGCAGACCGCCGATATCGAGGCGGCGCTTGTGCAGAAGGTCGACGCCATCGTCATCTCGCCGCTCGACGTCAACGCGCTGGCGCCGGCCATCGAGCAAGCGGTCCAGGCCGGCATTCCCGTCGTCACCATCGACCGCCGCGTCGACGGCGTCGAAGGCATCCTCGCCCATGTCGGCGCCGACAATGTCAAGGGCGGCGAGGCCGAGGCGCAGGCCATGGTGGCGGCGTTCCCGAACGGTGCCAAGATCTTCCATTTGCAGGGCCAGCCCGGCGCCGGCCCGGCGATCGACCGCAACAAGGGCGTGCACAACGTGCTCGATCCGCTGAAGGACAAATACCAGATCGTCTTCGAGCAGACCGCCAACTTCGCCCGCGCCGAGGCGCTGTCCGTCACCGAGGCCGGCCTTGCCGCCAACGGCAAGCCCGACGCGATCATCTGCGCCAATGACGACATGGCGCTTGGCGCGGTAGAAGCCTGCGCGGCGCGCAACTTCACCGACGTCAAGATCTACGGCTTCGATGCGCTACCCGAAGCGCTGGTCGCCGTGCGCGACGGCAAGCTGGCCGGCACGGTCGAACAGTTCCCCGGCGAGCAGTCGCGCACCGCGGTGCAGATCGCCGTCGCCTACGCCAAGGACAAGACCGAGCCGAAGGAAAAGCTCGTCCTGCTGACGCCGATCGTCATCGGCAAGGACAATCTCGACAAGGCGGAAAGGCTGGGCGAGACGAAGTAGGGCGACGACAGGTCGCCAATTGGCAAGGCTGGC
>NZ_JBVVQY010000032.1:0-46715 GCF_055811615.1 Mesorhizobium sp. WSM4807 | reverse complement strand
AGGACAATCTCGACAAGGCGGAAAGGCTGGGCGAGACGAAGTAGGGCGACGACAGGTCGCCAATTGGCAAGGCTGGCAGGACAGAGGGGGGTGTTCAAGCTCGGCGTTCGAGGCGGCATGAACTGCACCGTGGGAGAAACCTTTGTCCGTGGCTGAAAACGTAGCATCGTCACCGAGTCCCGCCCTCCTCGCCGTAGAGGGCGTGACCAAGCGCTTTGCCGGCGTGACCGCGCTCAGCGATGTCTCGCTCGAGGTTCGGCCCGGCGAAATCCTCGGCCTGCTCGGCGAGAACGGCGCCGGCAAGTCGACGCTGCTCAAGATCCTGTCCGGCGTGATGCCGCCCTCCAGCGGACGCATCGTCTTCGACGGCGTCGAATTCAATCCCCACAACCCGCAGGACGCCAAGCGCCTCGGCATCGTCACCATCTACCAGGAACTGAGCCTGATCCCGACGCTCACCGTGGCGGAGAATATTTTTATCGGCCGCGCGCCGCTCGGGCCGCTCGGCCTGGTCAGCTGGCGGAAGATGGAGGAAGACTCGCGCGGCATCATCGCCCGCGTCGGCCTGAATATCGATCCGGCGACACCGGTGTCGGCACTGTCTGTCGCCGAACAGCAGCTGGTCGAGATCGCCCGCGCGCTGTCGCTGAAGAGCCGCCTCATCATCATGGACGAGCCGACCTCGGCGCTGACCGAAACCGAAGTGCAGAAGCTGATGTCGATTATGGGCCGGTTGCGCAAGGATGGCGTCGCGATCATGTTCGTCACCCACAGGCTGGAAGAGGCCTCTGCCATCTGCGACCGCATGACGGTGCTGCGCGACGGCAGGCTGGCCGGTCATCTCGACCGCGACGGCGGGCCGATCAAGCTGCCGAAAATCATCGAGAAGATGGTCGGCCGCGCCGCGTCCGAGCTTTATGCCAGGCCGACGCTGCGCGACGTCGCCGGCGACGTCAGGCTCTCCGTGCGCGGCCTGCGCACGGTGCGCGATCCGCAGGCGCCGCACGCCATCGTGCTCGAAGGCGTCGATCTCGACCTCAAGGCGGGCGAGATCCTCGGCGTCGCCGGCCTCGTCGGCTCCGGCCGCACCGAGTTGGCCCGCGCCATCTTCGGCGCCGACCGCATTGCCGCCGGCACCATCACGCTCGAGGGCAAGACGATCGCGCCTGAAACACCCGCCGACGCCATCGCGCTCGGCATCGGCCTGGTGCCGGAAGACCGCAAGCACCAGGCGATCTTCGCCGCGCTCGGCATTCTGACCAATTTTTCCATCGCCGCGCTCGGCCGCTACTCCAACGCCGCCGGCTTCATGGCCGAGCGCCGTGAGCGCGAAGCGCTGGCGAGCTACAGGAAGACGCTGTCGATCCGCATGGCCTCGCCCGAGCAGGCCATAGAAGGGCTGTCCGGCGGCAACCAGCAGAAGGTCATTCTCGCCCGCTGGCTGGCGCGCGACCCCAAGGTGCTGATTGTCGATGAACCGACACGCGGCGTCGATGTCGGCGCCAAGGCCGAGGTGCACCAGATCCTGGTGCAGCTCGCGGCGCGCGGCATCGCCATCATGATGATCTCGTCGGAATTGCCCGAAGTGCTTGCGGTGTCGGACAGGATCGTCACCATGCGGCGCGGACGCATCACCGGCGAGATGCCAGGCATCGAGGCGACCGAGGAAAAACTGATGGAACTGATGGCGCTCGATCAAACGCAGGAAGCGACGCAATGACCAGCACGACCGAACAGAGAGAGCGCGGCGGCATCAATGTCGCGCGCCTGCTGATGAGCTTCGGCCCGCTGATGTTCCTGGCGCTGCTGATCGTTGTCTTCACCGTCCTGAAGCCGAGCTTCATCGACCCCATCAACATCTTCAACATTATGCGGCAGATCTCGATCACCGGGCTGATCGCGCTCGGCATGACCTTCGTCATCCTCACTGCCGGCATCGACCTGTCGGTCGGTTCGCTGCTGGCTTTCTGCGGCATGGTCGCGGCAGTGGTGGCCAAGGGCGGCACCGCCAACACGCTGTCGCTCTCGACGTCCGGCACGCAAGGCTTTGGCTGGTTCGCAGCGCTATTGGCTGCCGTCGTCGTCGGTGCCATGGCCGGCGGCGTCCAGGGCTTTGCCATCACCAGGCTGAAGGTGCCGCCCTTCGTCGTCACGCTTGGCGGCCTCACCGTCTTTCGCGGCCTGACGCTGACGATCTCCAACGGCGGCCCGATCTCCGGCTTCGACGCCTCGATGCGCTGGTTCGGCACCGGGCTGATCGGCCCGGTCCCGGTGCCGGCGATCATTTTCGCGGCGGCGGCGATCCTCTGCCACATCGTCTTGCGCTACACGCGCTACGGCCGCGCCGTCTACGCAGTCGGCGGCAATGCCGAGGCGGCGCGGCTGTCGGGCCTGCGCGTCGACCGTATCCTGATCTCGGTCTATGTCATCGTCGGCTTCTTCGCCGGCCTCGCCGCCTTCGTGCTGTCGGCGAGGCTCAATTCATCGGAAGCCGTCGCCGGCATCGGCTACGAGCTGACGGTGATCTCGGCGGTCGTCATCGGCGGCACCTCGCTGTTCGGTGGCATCGGCTCGGTCGGCGGCACGGTGGTGGGTGCGGCACTGATCGGCGTGCTGCAGAATGGGCTGCAGTTCAACAACGTCTCGTCCTACACCCAGAGCATCGTCATCGGCCTGATCCTCATCCTCGCCGTGGCCTTCGACCGCTGGCTGAAATCGCGGGTGAGACGATGATCCGAGGCGCGAAGGATGCGATGCAATAAACTGCCGGGGAGGTAGCGATGACTCAAATCAGGGCCATGACCGAACGGGACGTGCCGTCGGTGTCGCGGCTCCTTGGAGAGTCCTGGCGCCGGACCTACTCGCCAATCATCGGTGCCGAGACCACGGCACGCATCTCGGACGACTACCACGCGCCGCAGAAGATCGCGGCGGAACTGGCAGACGACAACAAGATGTCTTTCGTTGCGGAACGGCCGGACGGCTCTATCGCCGGCTACGCGATGGCCGAGATGGATGAAACCGGCAACGTCATGCTCGACCGGCTCCACATCGACAACAGCGAGTTCGGCACAGGGCTGGCCGCCGATATGCTGCACGCCGTCCTTGCCGCTCATTCGGGAATTCCCAGCATCGCGCTTGAAGTGATCGAGGGGAACGACCGGGCGCTGGCCTTTTATCGCAAGCACGGGTTCGAAGTGGTCGAGCGCAGGCCTTCGTCCCACGGCGCGGAAGGCCATGCGTCGTTCATCATGCGCAGGCCCTTGCCACGAGCTTAGGCGCGCGTGTTCCTGCGCTCGGCGCGCTTCGTCTTCCACTCAGGCCGGAGCATTAACGCGCTGCGAACGCACCGCTCGCGACCGTCCCATTCGTCTGCGGTGCAAGAAGATCGTTGCGGCCATGAAGGTCGCGCGCCGTCTACTCCTTGCCGGCTCCCAATCGCTGAGCCGACAGGAACATCAACGTATAGGCCGCCTTGCGACGGTCCCAGCCGGCCGACTCGACCGCGTCCAGCAATCCGTCGACAAGCGGCGCCAGCGCCGTCTTGCACTCCGTTTCATAGTTGAAATCGGTCTTGGAAAGGGTCGGCGCCGCGATCTTTCCAAAACTGTTCATCATGTCCATGGCAACACCTGCATATGATCCGGGCAAGGCCGTGCCCGCCTTCGCGTCGGCGGGCACGGCCGTTTGTCCTTAGAAGCCTGGCGTCAGTAATCCATGCCGGCACCGGCAGGCATCGCCGGAGCGGCCGCTTCCTTCTTCGGCTTCTCAGCCACCATCGCCTCGGTGGTCACCAGCAGGCCGGCCACCGACGCGGCGTCCTGGAGAGCGGCGCGCACCACCTTGGCCGGGTCGATCACGCCCTGCCCGTAGAGGTCGCCGAACTCATTGGTCTGGGCGTTCCAGCCATAGCCGAATTCGGTCTTCTCGCGCAGCTTGCCGACAATGATCGAACCCTCGGCGCCGGCATTCTCGGCGATCTGGCGCACCGGCTGTTCGATGGCCCGACGCACGATCTCGACGCCGGTCTTCTGGTCGGGATTGTCGACGGCGACATTGTCGAGCGCCTTCGCCGCCCTGAGCAGCGCCACGCCGCCGCCGGGCAGTATGCCTTCCTCGACCGCAGCGCGGGTGGCGTGCATGGCGTCGTCGACGCGGTCCTTGCGCTCCCTGACCTCGACCTCGGTCGAGCCACCGACGCGGATGACGGCGACGCCGCCGGCGAGCTTGGCCAGCCGCTCCTGCAGCTTCTCACGGTCGTAGTCGGAGGTGGTCTCCTCGATCTGCGCCTTGATCTGGCTGATGCGCGCCTGGATTTCATCCTTGCGGCCGGCACCGTCGACGATGGTGGTGTTCTCCTTCTCGATCAGCACCTTCTTGGCGCGGCCGAGCATCTCCAATGTGACGTTTTCGAGCTTGATGCCGAGATCCTCGCTGATTGCCGTGCCGCCGGTCAGGATGGCAATGTCTTCCAGCATCGCCTTGCGGCGGTCACCAAAACCCGGCGCCTTGACGGCGGCAACCTTCAGGCCACCGCGCAGCTTGTTGACGACCAGCGTCGCCAGCGCCTCGCCTTCGACATCCTCGGCAATGATCAGCAGCGGCTTGCTCGATTGCACTGCGGCTTCGAGCACCGGAAGCATGGCCTGCAGGTTGGACAGCTTCTTCTCGTGGATCAGCACATAGGGCTCTTCGAGCTCGACACGCATCTTGTCCTGGTTGGTGATGAAATAGGGGCTGAGATAGCCGCGATCGAATTGCATGCCCTCGACCACTTCCAGCTCAGTCTCGGCGGTCTTGGCCTCCTCGACCGTGATGACGCCCTCATTGCCGACCTTTTCCATCGCTTCGGCGAGGAAGCGGCCGATCTCGGCATCGCCATTGGCCGAGATGGCACCGACCTGGGCGATCTCGTCGTTCCGGGTCACCTTGCGGGCATTGGCCTTGAGTTCAGCGACGATGGCGTCGACCGCCTTGTCGATGCCGCGCTTCAGGTCCATCGGATTCATGCCGGCGGCAACCGCCTTGGCGCCTTCCTGGACGATCGACTGAGCCAGAACGGTCGCGGTCGTTGTGCCGTCGCCGGCGACGTCGCTTGTCTTCGACGCCACCTCGCGCACCATCTGCGCGCCCATGTTCTCGAACTTGTCCTCAAGCTCGATTTCCTTTGCGACGGTAACGCCGTCCTTGGTAATGCGCGGGGCGCCGAATGACTTGTCGAGGATGACGTTGCGGCCCTTGGGACCGAGCGTCACCTTCACCGCATTGGCGAGGATATCGACGCCGCGCAACATCTTCTCGCGGGCTTCGGTATGGAATTTCACATCCTTGGCAGCCATTGGATAACTCCTTCAAATAGGCAGCTTTTCGTTGACTGATTGCTTGTCCAGGCCCCGCTCAGGCGGCCTTCTGCATCTTGTCGGTCGATTCGATCACGCCCAGCACGTCGCTTTCCTTCATGATGAGCAGGTCCTCGCCGTTGAGCTTGATCTCGGTGCCCGACCACTTGCCGAACAGGATGCGGTCGCCGACCTTGACGTCGAGCGGCTGCAGCTGGCCGCTATCGTCACGCGCCCCGGGCCCGGCGGCGATCACCTCGCCTTCCTGCGGCTTTTCCTTGGCAGTGTCGGGAATGATGATGCCGCCGGCGGTCTTCTCATCGACCTCGATGCGGCGGACCAGGATACGGTCATGCAATGGACGGAACGCCATGTCGTTCTCCTCATAGGACAAACAGATTTTCTTGGACCTCCCTTCGCAGCCGACCGGTACAACGGCCGATGCGACGGTGCGCGACCCCTGCTCAGGCATCACGCGCATATCGAATTAGTCTGCCTATCCAGCCTTTCAAGAGGACGCCGAAAATATTTTGGCACTCGCCGTTGTCGAGTGCCAACGCACCGTAATAACGCACTGTAATAATGGCGCTATTCTAGGATTTGAAACGACGGATGCGGCTTGAAATCACGCCGCAAGATTCCGACATCGTTGTCAATCCCGGCACCGCCTGCCAGCGGCCGGAACCGATGAGGAAGCGGAGGCGTTTTTCCATTCGGAGGAAGGCGATGGAACGCGATGTCCCCATCACTTCCATTGCACCGCAAGACACCGATCTTGGCCGGCTGCTCGATCCGGCGCGGCATTTCGATCGTCCACAGGACGTGCTGGCCGACGCGACGCTGGACGTCGGTGAAAAGCGCGCGATCCTGTCGTCATGGGCCTCCGATGCCTACGCGGTCGAATCCATGCCGGCGCTGCGCAAGCCGCCCGGCGCCAAAGCTCCAATCGCTTTTGAAGAGATCATGGACGCGCTGCAGGCACTCGATGGCGCAGGTCCATCTCAGGGCGCCGGCGCCGGCCGAAGCCGCCACGGCGGCCCCCACGGCGTCGGCGCCTGATTTACGACAGAAAGGAGACGTGCATGGTCAGCAACGAGTTCCAGCTCCAGATGCAGGGTTTTGGCCTGACGACGGCGGAGATTCATTATCGTCTTCCCGACTACCGGGACCTGCTGCAGCTCTTCATCTGGCAGGAATACGACATCGCCCCGGATTTCCCGACTCTGAAGCATTTCCTCGAATTTTGGGAACGTGAGATCGAAGGCCCGCTGCATTCCGTGCGCGTCGCCCATCACCGTCTGATCCAGCCCTCCGAATGGCGGGCGGTGGACGGTGTTATTACGCTGCAGTGAGACAGGGAGAGGCGGCGCTTTTCATGAAAGGCGCCGCCTCTGCAGCACAGCGCGTCCGCCCCGGCTTCAGGTTCATTGGCGTTCAGGTGGATTGATATTCAGGTGGATTTACGCCCCGTGACAAGCAGTCCGGCCGTGCGAGCCGCCTTGACGAAGGCAGTGCGAGCCTCGCGGGCGGTGCGCCAGCCGTCGAGCGCGTCGCGGCAGGCGCGATAGGCTGCGCGCCAGTTCCGGCCGCGCGCCCGGTCCGGCCATTGCTGCATGCATTCGATGGCTTCCCAGCTGCTGCCGACTTTGCGCTCCCCGACGGATTGGAGCTTGAGCGTGATCGGCTCGGAAAATGGGACGTCGTTCATCACTTCCTCCTTCTTTCTGTTTTTTTAGAGCAAGTAGCATCCTCGATTAAGCAGGAGGCAGCCCGATCGGCGCCGATGGACGAGATGGTTCGTCTGCCTGCGCGCTTCAAGACCTCCCCGTCTCCAGCCCTGCTTGCCCCAGACCCCGCCCCTGCCGACTTAACGGCCGGCTATATGTCGTCGTCCGGCGGTTCGAGAAGCCCGATCAGCGTCGCCACCCTTGCCGACGGCAGAGGGCGGCCCTCATTCACCAGCGCCTCATCGGCGCCGACCCAGGCAAAGGCCTCGCGCAACTCTTCGATCGTCGCGCCGGTCGAGGCGATGTCGGCGATGATGGCGTCGTCCACCGGGCCCAGCACCGAAATGATGTCGTCGCGTGTCATGGTCATGATATCCTCCATGCGGCGTGCCGGCGCGACCCTCAAATGACGGTTGAAACCGGCATTACCAGTACAATCTGGCAACAAAAAAATCTGGCTGCGGGACAGAATCTGGGTCTTGATTTCGGCCTGACAATAACCAAATCCAAATTGCCGGTTGCCGAACGGGACCGGCAGAACCCAGGGAGCGCCAAGCTCTTTGGCGTCCCTTGTACTATGTTGCTCCATGGAGGATGTAGCTATGAGAACCGCATTCGACTTTTCCCCGCTCTATCGGTCGAGCATCGGTTTCGATCGTATCTTCACCCTGCTGGAAAACGCGCCTCAGGCAGTCGAAACCTGGCCGCCTTATGACATCGCGCGAAGCGACGAGAACACCTATCGCGTGAGGATCGCCGTCGCCGGCTTTTCCGAGAACGATCTCGACATTAGCCATGAGCCGAACCTTCTAATCGTCTCGGGCGAGCGAAAGGAACAGGACGAGGTGGAATATCTCCATCGCGGCCTTCCGGTGCGACCGTTCACACGGCGCTTCGAGCTTGCCGATCACATGACGGTCACCGGCGCCTCGCTCAACAACGGCCTGCTGACGATCGACCTCGTGCGCGAAGTGCCCGAGGAGATGAAGCCGCGTCGCATCGCGATCGCCAAGGACGACGACGCGCGGAAGGCCGGGCAGGTCGAGAAGCCGAAGCAGGCCGCCTGAGCGAAGGCGATCTCTGGCGTTCGCCTTTGGCGCAACCAGTCGAGAAAGGAGAACAGCAATGGCTATTCGTGATCTCATACCCTGGGGCCGGGAGAACAGTCCGGTTCCCAGCTTCTATCGTGACGAGGACCGCGACCCGTTCATGGCGTTGCATCGCGAGATGAACCGCCTGATCGACGACGCGTTCCGCGGCTTCGAAACGCGCATGCCTTCGCTCAGCGGATTTTCGTCGGCGCGCGGCAGCTGGCCGAGCGTCGAAATCTCCGACGGCGAGAAGGAGATCCGCGTGACCGCGGAAATTCCCGGCATGGACGAAAAGGACGTCGAGGTGATGCTCGATGACGGTGTGCTGACGCTGCGTGGCGAGAAGCGCTCCGAGACCGAGGACAAGGACAGGCAGTTCTCCGAGCGGTTCTACGGCCGCTTCGAGCGCCGCATCCCGCTCGGCTACGAGGTCGAGGAGGACAAGGTGAACGCCGCCTTCCATAACGGCGTGCTCACCGTGACGCTGCCCAAGACGGAGCGCGCACAGTCGAAAGCCAAGCGCATCGCCATCAGTGGCGGTGCCGCCAGCCCCGGCAAGAGCAAGCACTGACGACATCGGCAGCCGGACGCGCAAGCGCCCGGCTGCGCAGATCGGGCTGCAACCGATCCGGCCCGCGCTCTCCGCCAAAGGCGCGGGCTTCATTTGTTTAGCCGATGCGCCTGACGGCCCGAAGGCCGCATATTGAGTATCTGCGGGAGCATTTAGTAGCAGAGTCGCTACCGTAGCGTTCCTGGCATCCAGGCAACGGAGCCCGTCATCCGAAAGGGTGGCGGGCTATCAATTGTTGGACTTGCCGGCCTATCGGAGCCGAGCGAAAAGTCCTCGCCATCCGCTTGTTGTCGCCTGTTACGATCACGGGCGGAGGCGGCCATCCGTCTCAGATCGCCTCGCGCTCGCGTTCCGGCGTGGCGACCAGCACGGCCGCGGCGGCGTTGGCGGCAGCGATGGCGGCCTCGACCTGATGCCCGCGGGCAAGGCCTGCCGCGAACGCGCCGACGAACTCGTCGCCGGCGCCATGGGTGCTGACGACCTTCACCGGGATGGCCGCCAGTGCAAATGCCTGGCCGTCGCGGTCGCAATAGGCAACGCCCTCGCCGCCGGCCGTGACGATCGCGGCCGGGTAGGATTTGATCAGCATGCGTGCCGCCTCGGCAGCACCCTCGAGCGTGTCGACGACCGGAATGCCGGCCAGGAATTCCGCCTCGATGGCGTTGACGATGACGATATCGGTGAGTGCGATCAGTTCGCCGGACAGTTTTCGGGCGGGTGCCGCGTTGAGCACGACGCGACCGCCATGCGCCTTCACCGCCCGCGCCGCGGCAATGTTGGCGGCTTCCGGCACCTCGTTCTGCAGCAGCAGGACCGACGTTTGCGCAATCACATCAGTAGCTTCCGCGACGTCTTTCTTGCCCAAGGTGAGATTGCTGCCTGACACGATCACCGCGCCATAATCGCCGCCGTCGTCGAAAATCGCCACGCTCATGCCGGAGCCGGCGCCAACCGCGACCCGCACGAAGCGGCTGTCGACGCCGCAGCGGTAGAGATTGTCGAGAAGCACGCGGCCGAAATCGTCATCGCCGACGGCGCCGATCATCGCCGAGCCCACGCCGGCTCGCGCCACCGACACTGCCTGGTTGCCGCCCTTGCCGCCGCATTTCGGCTGCCAGGCATGGCCGGTCACCGTTTCGCCCTTGCGCGGGCGGTCAGGCGCTTCGACCATGATGTCGTAATGCAGGCTGCCGAACACGGTGACCAGCGGAGCCGTCATGTACCCCAATCTTTATGAGCCCTTGTCCCGGCGTTTCGACGTCACCGCCGACATGGTGCGGCCGAGATTGCGCTCCGCCGCCTGATAGTCGCGCTGCGCCACCGCGACGAACAGCGCATCGAGAATGTTGAGCTGGGCGATGCGCGCCGCCGCGTTCTCGCCCATCAGCGGCGAGCCCTGCGCCGTCGAGCACAGCACGATGTCGGCAACGGCGGCCAGCGGCGAGTTGTCGTAGTTGGTGATCGCCAGCGTCCGCGCCCCGCTCTTGCGGGCGAGATGGATGGCATCGATGACGGCGCTGGTGTTGCCCGAATGCGAGAAGCCGACGGCGATGTCGTCGGCGCCGAGCAGCGAGGCCGACATCAGCATCATGTGCGAATCGTCGTAGACCGATGCGCGGATGCCGATGCGCAGGAATTTGTGCGAGACGTCGCGCGCGATCTGCGCCGAACCGCCGACGCCATAGAAATCCCGGTTCTTGGCGCGGTAGAGAAGATCGGCGGCGCGGTCGAAATCGTCCATGTCGAGGATCGCCAGCGTTTCCTCCAACGCCTGGATCGAGGTGCGGAACACTTTTTGGACGATCTCGGCCGAACTGTCGTCGGCCGACAGCTCCTGGTGCATTTCTGCGGTCGGCAGGCGGCTATACTCATAGACCGCGGTACGGAAGTCGCGGTAGCCGGAAAAACCCAGCTTCTTGGCGATTTTGACCACCATCGCCTCCGACACGCCGGCCTCTTCGGCGATCTGCTTGAGCGGAATGGTCTCGTCGAAGCCGCGCCGTCCGAAGACGGTTTCCACCACCTTCGCCTCGAGCGGCGTCAAATGCGGCATCATCATGCGGATCCGCGGTCCTACTGCTTTCAGATCCAGGCCGGTCAAGGTCATCCACGTCCCCTCGTCACGCGATCGATAAGCATCGCGGCGAGGATTATAAGACCAGTTGCCAGGAGCTGATAGAAGGACTGGACGTTCATCAGCGTCAGGCCGTTGCGCATGGTGCCGAGGATGACGGCGCCCAGGATGGTGCCGACGACGCTGCCCTTGCCGCCCATCAGCGAGGCGCCGCCGATGGCCGCCGCGGCAATCGCATCGAGCTCCCAGAGATTGCCGAGAATGGGCTCGGCGGCACCCAGCCGGCCGATCAGGATCTGCGCGGCAAGGGCCGCCAGCAGACCCGAAATCATGTAGGCGGCTATCTTGGTGCGGGCGATCGGCACGCCTGCTATGTAGGCGGCCTCCTCATTGCCGCCGACGGCGAGCAGATATTCGCCGAACGGCGTCTTCTTGAGGATGATCCAGGCGATCAGCGCGACCACGGCCACGATGATGACCGCCAACGGCAATCCGAACAGCGAGCCGTTGAAGATGGCGCGGAAGCCGGCAGGCAGGCCGAGCACCGGATTGCCGCCGGTATAGATCAGCGCCAGCGCCCGGTAGGTGCTGAGCGTTCCCAGCGTGACGATGAAAGGCTGCAGTCCGACATAGGCGACCAGCACGCCGTTGAGCAGCCCGCAGACGAGGCCGATGGCGAAGCCGGCGGCGATGGCCAGCGGAAACGGCACGCCGGCAACCAGCATCGAGGCCGAGATGACGGCCGAAAGGGCCGCCGTCGGCCCGACCGACAGATCGATGCCGCCCGAGATGATCACCAGCGTCATGCCCAAGGCCAGGCAGCCGTTGATGCTCGACTGCTGCAGGATGTTGATCAGGTTGCGCTCGGCAAAGAAGCCCGGGACCAGCGCACCGAAGACGGCGAGGATCACGACCAGGCCGATCAGCGTCCCGGCGTCGCGCACGGAAAACCGGTGCAGGAATTCAGCCCTTGGGCGCGCTGCTGTGTGTTCGGTTATATCAGTCATCCGCTGGTCCTGTCCGTTATGCACCGGGCCCGATGGCCTTGCGCCTTGCCGGCCTGAGTCTCCGATTGGGGTATGGCGTGCGCCGCGATCGCCTGTTCGTTGAGATCGGACCGGTCGATTGCGGCCGCGACCGTGCCGTCGCGCATGACCAGCACGCGGTCGGCGAGCCGGATCACCTCGGGAAGCTCGGACGACACGACGACGACCGAATGGCCTTCGGCTGCGAGCTCCTCGATCAAATGATAGATCTCCGCCTTGGCGCCGACATCGATGCCGCGCGTCGGCTCGTCGAACAAAAGGATGCGCGTTCCCGCCGCCAGCCAGCGGCCGATGATCGCCTTCTGCTGGTTGCCGCCGCTGAACAGCCGGATCGGCCGGTCGAGCAGGAATGGCCTGAGATTGACCCGCTTCATCTTCTCAGCCGCGACCCGCTTCAGCCTGGTGTGATCGATGACGCCGCGCGGTGCGAACACGCCCATCGACGCCAGCGTCATATTGCTGGAGATCGACCGTAAGGGCACGATGCCTTCGCGCTTGCGCTCCTCCGGCACCAGGCCGATGCCGGCGGCGATAGCGTCGCGCGGATTGGAAAGTTTGATCGCCTTGCCGTCGATGTCGACCGTGCCTGATGAGGCGCGGTCGGCGCCGGCCAGCAGCCGCAGCAGTTCGGTGCGGCCCGAGCCGACCAGGCCGGCAATGCCCAGCACCTCGCCGCGATGCAGGTCGAACGAGACGTCATGGACCTTGGATGCCGAGGCGAGGCAACGCACGCTCAGCCTGACCTCGCTTGAGGCGTGCGAGCGGTGCTGCTCCTGGGCAAGCTCGCGGCCGACCATCATCGAAACGACGGCTTTTTCCGACACCTGGGCGAGATCGATGGATCCGACCACAACGCCGTCGCGCATGATGGTGGCGCGTTGGCAGATGCCGAACACCTCGTCCAGCTTGTGCGAGACATAGACGACCGCGACACCGTCGCGCGCCAGTCCGGCAATGACTTCGGCCAGCCGCTCGAACTCGCTTGGCGTCAGGCTCGATGTCGGCTCGTCCATCGCCACGATGCGTGCCCGATCGAGCAGCGCCCGGGCGATCTCGACGATCTGCCGCTGCGCGACCTTCAGGCTGCCGAGCGGGACTGCCGGATCGATCGTCGGATCGAGGGCGGCGAGGGCTTCCGCAGCGCGACGCTCCTGCTCGCGCCGTGCGACGAAGATGCCGCCGCGCGTCAGCGGATGGCCGAGGAACATGTTCTGGGCGACGCTGAGGTTCGGCACCTGCTGCAATTCCTGATGGATCATGGCGACGCCCGCGCCGCGGGCGGCGCCCGGATTGTTCAGCGTCACCGGACTGCCGTCGATCAGCACGCTTCCGGCCGTCGGCCTGTAGACCCCCGACAGGATGCGCAGCAGCGTCGATTTGCCGGCGCCGTTTTCACCGAGCAGGCCATGGATTTCGCCGGCGCCGACCGAAAAGGACACATCGCTCAGCGCCCGCACGGCCGGAAAGACCTTGGAAATGCCCTCGAATTGCAGCCGGGGGATAACTGACATCGCTTCGGTTCTCCAGGCGAAGTGCCGGCAGAGCACGATGCTCTCGCCGGCACCCGCCCTTGTGCCCTTAGTTGCCCACTGCCGCGTCCTCGAGCAGCGCCTTGCGCACGGCGTCGCCGGCGCCGGAATAGCGGTCGGCATTGTCCTTGGTGATCAGCGCCTGCGGCGTGGCAACGACGCGCGGCAGCTTCTGCCCGGCCACCAGTCGCAGCGCCGATTCCAGCGCCACCTCGCCGGTCAGCACCGGGAAACTATCGACGGTGCCGGTCAGCTCGCCGGCGCGGATCGAGGCATAGGCGTCGGAGATGCCGTCGGTGCCGAAGACGGCCACCTTGTCCTGCAGGCCGGCGGCCTTGACCGCCTCGACGATGCCCAGCGCCATGCCGTCATTGTTGGCATAGAAGCCGATCAGGTCGGGGTGCTGCTGCAGGATGTTGGTGGCCGCGTCGTAGGAGGTCTGGCGATCCCAGTTGCCGGGCACGCTGGCGACGACCTCGAACTTGCCGGCTTCGGTGATCGTGGTCTTGAAGCCGTCGGTGCGCTGCACGGCAGCATAGACGCCGGCCTGGCCTTCGACGATGGCGACCTTGCCGCCATCCGGCCGGTTCTTGACGAACCATTTGGCGACGCGCACGCCATTGTCGCGCTGGACATTGCCGACATAGTGCTCGGCCTGCGGGATGACCGCATCATTGACGTTGACCACCGGCACGTTGGCGGCCTTGGCCTGTTCCATGATCGGCTGCAGGTTGGAATCGGTCTGCGGCGAGACGAGCAGCACGTTGTAGCCTTGCGTGACCAGGCCTTCGGCGATGGTGAGCTGGCCGAGCTGGTCGCCCTCGCTCTGCGCCGCCTGGTAGACGACCGGAACAGCGACGCGATCGCCGAACGAATTGTAGCCCTCACCCAGCGAGCGCCAGTATTCGTTGGTCAGCGTCTTGGAGACGGCGCCCGCCTTGGTGCCCTCGGGCAGCTTGGGGAAAGCACCGAACTTGGCCTCGAGCTGCGACCAGTCGATGCGATCCTTCTCGGTGTCGGAGTTGAGCGGCGCGAGGTCCGCGGAAAAGGCCGAACCGATGGACAGCGCCATCAGGCCAGCGGCAGCGGTGGCAAGCAGAATTTTCATGGTCTTTCCTCCCTTGTTGAAAAACGGTGACGGCGCCGGCGTCAGCTGTCCGGCCCGAGCATGGCTTCCTGAATGATGGCTTGCGATGCGACCGCGTCCTGTCGGTCGACGGCGGTGGACAGGCGGTTGTCCTTTTCCAGCCGCTCGACGACGCGCAGCATGCGCTTGACGGTGGCGATGTTGACTTCGCATTCGTGGACAGGATCGAGCCCGGTCATGTCGGGGAACGTGTCGAAGTAGATGGCGCCGCCGTAGCCGTCGCGGCGGATCTGGTGGAGCAGCTCGATCGTCTGCAGCGCGTGCACCGCGCCGACCATCAGGCCGTCGTCGCGCTTGGCGTAGCCGTCATTGAGATGCACGCCGAGCAGCTTGCTGTGGCGCGCCACCAGTGCTGCGGCGAAAGCCGGCTGCTCGTCGGCATAGAGCACATGGGCGAAATCGAGGGTCACGCCGAGGTTGGGCAGTCCGATCTCGCGAATCGCCAGCAACGTCGTCGCCGCGTCGGGCATCAGGCTGTAGGAGCGCGGCTCGTTGGGCTTGTATTCCAGGCTGATCTGGCAGTCGGGATCATGCGCCGCCACTTCACGAATACCGTCTATCTCGTGTTGCCACAGCGTCGCGTAGTCGGCCTGGAAGGCATAGTCGAAGCCATCCTGCCCGAGCCACAGCGTCATCAGATTGGCGCCGGCCTGACGCGCGGCGTCGATGCCGGCCCTGGTCAGGTCGATGGCTTCGCGGCGAACTGCGGGATCTGGATTGGTGAAGGCGCCAAGCTTGAAAGCCGGGTTGGAATAGTAGCGCATGGCGAAGCCATTGATTGAAAGCCCGACATCGCCGAGTTTTCGCGCCATTTCTGTTGGTTTTTCACCGACATGGTCGGGAAAGTTGAGGTCGAGGTCGGTCAGCCCCGCAACCTTCGCCGCACGCGACGCCATCTGCAGCATGGACGGCTTGCCGACAAGATCCGGCCATTCGGCCTGTGGCCGCGAGGCAAAGGAGTTGAGGCGTGTGGCGAAACGATTGGCTGTCATGGAGGATCCTTTGGTGGACATAACTTCACATATTTAAATTTACTTGTAAAGTATAGGGCACTGTTTAATTCAATCGTGGGGGCCGGGCCTGGGAAGAGGCGAACTGCTGGCGCGCGATTTGACCCGCATCCACGGATGCCTTGAGCGCAGTTGTTACCGCTTTCGCGAAAGCGGTAACAATTTATGATGACGGTGGCGATGAAATTGTGTTATTACCCTTTTCGCGAAAACGGTAACAACGCACATGCAGCAGATTCCCCACACATACCAGACACTCTATTCCGAGTTGGCGCAGCGGTCGCTGGATGCCTCGTTTTGGACGGAATTCAACGTCGGCGGCCGCTTTGTCACAGCCGAGGTGAAAGGCCGCCGTTACTGGTATCTCGACCTGCCGAACCCTGACGGCGGCAAAACACGCACATATGTCGGCCCCGTCGACGATCCCCAAATCACCAGGAGGGTCGAAAACTTCAAGGACCTGAAAGCCGACATCAAAGAGCGGCGAAAGCTGGTTTCGACACTCATTCGCGAGGCCTACCTGCCACGGCCGGAAAGGAAGACCGGCGACATTGTCCAGGCGCTCGCCGAAGCCGGCTTCTTCAGGCTTCGCGGTGTCCTGGTCGGTACCGTCGCCTATCAATGCTATCCAGCGGTCCTTGGCGTTCGCCTGCCCAGTACGTCGATGGTCACGGGAGATGCCGATTTTGCGCAGTTTCATTCGATCTCGACGGCCGTCGATGACAAGATGCCACCCGTGCTCGATACGTTGAGGAAAGTCGACCCGACTTTCCGGGAGATTCCGCACCAGGCTGACGGCCGCTTCACCACGCAATATTCTTCCCGCTCCGGATACAAGGTCGAATTCCTGACTCCGAACACCGGTTCGGCCGACTACGAGGGTCGTCCAACAACCATGCCCGCGCTTGGTGGCGCGTCGGCGCAGCCCCTGCGGTTTCTCGATTTCCTGATATACGAGCCGATCCGGGCCGTTCTCCTTCACGGTGCCGGCGTGCCGGTGAACGTGCCGTCGCCCGAACGGTACGCCATCCACAAACTCATCGTCGCCAGCCGCCGTCGGACGGACAGCGACGGCACCGCCAAGAGCCGCAAGGACAGGATGCAGGCTGCAACCATCATGGAAGCCATGATCGAACAACGGCAGTCGGAAGACCTGGCCGATGCTTTCATGGAGGCTTACGACCGCGGCCCGGCCTGGAAGGATGCCATACGCAGGAGTCTGTCCCAGGTTGACGACGGCGCGCGCGAAACCGTCCTGCCGGCGCTGGCCCGCGCTATCCGAAAACTGGAAAGAGACCCTTCGGAATTCGACCTTGAAGAACGCGGCGGCCGCGCCGAAACGATAGGGCCTGGCCAATTGTAAGGTTCCGGCAGTAGGCGCCGACCATCAAGTAAATTTACACAGAGCAGTATCGCGGGTAAAATTGCTTGCAAGCGATCGGCGTCCCAAATGAAGGGCCCACTGAAGATCAAGGTGCTCGGCGAATTGGTGGTCCTGCGGGGCGCCCGGGAGATCGCGCTGCCACCGTCGAAGAAAACGCGCGCTCTGCTCGCCTACTTAGTGGTGGCGAACCGGCGTCAGCGGCGCGATCATTTGTGCCGAATGTTCTGGGAGGTGCCTGACGACCCAAGGGCTTCGCTGAGATGGAGTCTCTCGAAGCTAAGGCACATCATCAACCAGAACGGTGACGAGGGCTGCCTGAAGGCCGATCGAGAGAGCGTGCTTTTCGACACCGCCAAGCTTGATGTCGATTTGCTGCAAGTCGCCCACATGACGGCGAACGAGGTACGCTTTCTCGACACCTCACGCCTGGAAACCCTGGCTGCCATGTTCCGGGGGCAGTTCCTCGAAGACCTGGAACTGCCGCGCTGCCCGGTGTTCGAGGCTTGGCGCACATTCCACGGTGACGCGTTGGATCGCACCAGATCGATGATCCTGCAGGCGCTCGTCGAGCGGCTACGCAGCGACCCTGAACGGGCCCTTTCCTATGCCGAAACGCTGCAGTCTCTGGACCCGGCCAACAAGCAGGTTTCATTGGAGATAATATCCCTCGAGGCTTCGGCTCGAGAGCGCGCAACGCAACTGCGACCGGTCAGCGAGCAAGCCGGGCAACAAGCATCAGGTGAAGCCGGCCGTCCCGCTCCGGGTGGCGGCCAAAATGAGCACCGGCGTTCCCAGGAGATACATTATTGCAGGAGCCCCGATGGCGTCCGGATCGCCTACGCGGTTTCGGGCGACGGCCCGCCGCTGCTTCGCGCGGCGCACTGGATGTCGCATCTGCAATACGAATGGGAAAGCCCGGTGTGGCGACACTGGATCGATCAGCTTTCGAGCAGGAATACGCTGATCCGCTACGATGAGCGCGGCAACGGCCTCTCCGACTGGAACGTCGGCGACTTCTCCTTCAACGCCATGGTCACGGATCTGGAAAGCGTTGCCGACGCAAGCGGCCTCAACCGGTTCCGGCTGCTCGGCGTCTCGCAAAGTTGTGCGGTATCGATCGCCTATGTCCTCCGGCACCGCGAGCGCGTAACTCGCCTCATCCTCTACGGCGGCTATGCAAGGGGCCGGCGAAAGCGCGGCGACACCCACCAGCTCGATACCCATGAAGCCATGACCACCCTGATCCGTGAAGGATGGGGCAAGGACAATGCCGCGTTCCGCCAGCTGTTCACCGAGGCATTCATTCCGGGTGCCAGCCGCGAGCAGATGGCTTGGTTCAACGATCTCCAGAGGCAGACCACATCGCCGCTCAACGCCAGCCTGCTTCACTCCACTTTCGGCGACATAGACGTTTCGGCGATGCTGGGAGAGGTGAGCGTTCCGACGCTGGTGCTGCATGCCAGGAACGATGCCGTGGTTCCATTCGACGAAGGCAAGGTGCTCGCGGCCGGCATACCGGGGGCGCGCTTCGTCGACCTCAACAGCGCAAATCATATCCTCCTCGGCGACGAGCCTGCCTTCGCCGATTTCCTGCGTGAAGTCAGATCCTTCATGGCCGGACCCGAGTGACGGATCGGCTCGGCGGGTTCTTCTCTCCAGCCGGCAAATTTCAACGCTTCGGCTGCTCTTTTCTAACGCCCGCAACAACACTCCTTCCAACGCAGACCGGTGATCATCGGCGCCGTGGTCAGCAAATGGAGGATCAAGATGAAGATTCATTCCGTGATCGGCGGCGGCGACGTGAAGCTGCATGTGCGCGAATGGGGCAACGCCGATGCTCCAGCCATCCTCTTCATCCACGGGTGGTCGCAGAACCACCTTTGCTGGCGCAAACAGTACGAGAGTGAGCTTGCGGACGCGTTTCGCCTCGTCGCCTTCGATCTTCGCGGCCATGGCATGTCGGAAGCGCCCGAGGCACAGCAGCAGTACACGGAGCCCAAGCCATGGGCGGACGATATTGCGGCCATCGTCGGCCAGCTTGGCCTGAACCGGCCCGTTCTCGTGGGGTGGTCTTATGCGGGCTTCATCATCTGTGACTATGTACGCGCTTGCGGCCAGGATGCGATTGCCGGGATCAACTTCGTCGGTGCGGCTGTAACGCTTGACAGGGCCGCGTTCGGCGTTTTGATCGGCCCCGGCTTTCTCGATCACGTGCCGGGCGCGACCGCAGGCGACGACTTCCCCTCCAACATCCAGGCCATTCGCGACTTCGTGCAGGGCTGCACCGCGCGACCGCTACCGAGAGACGAATACGAGGTGGCCCTGTGCTGGAACATCGTTGTGGCCCCAAGCGTCCGGGCTGCGCTTGTCACGCGCGCGATCAACTCCGACGACGTTTTGACCATGTTAGAGAGACCTGTCCTTATGACTCAGGGCCGCAGCGACACGGTGGTCCTCCCGGCAATGGGCGATCACATCCTCAAGACATGTCCGACGAGCACCGCTTCCTGGTACCCCGAGACCGGACACGCACCCTTCATCGAGGACTCCTCTCGTTTCAACCGCGAACTCACCGACTTCGTGCGCAAAGCGACGACATCATAGCTGACGATAGCGGACATTTCGCGCCAAGGCTTCTCAATCGGACCAGGCCGTCATGTCTGCTATTGGCGGCGCATTGCGGACGTAAGGCTCGACGCGGCGAATTTCCGTCCGGGTTTTGAACGCGGCCTGCGTATCAGCACCACGCCTCCCACTCGATTGTTCTGAAGCATCATAACGCATTGATCCATCGAGGAAAATCTTTCCGCTGACGACGAAGAACCGTATCCCGGATCCGTCAGAAATTCTCGCTCTTGAATTCAAAGGAGAATTTCGGCGATCCGCGATTTGCTCGGTTTCAAAGACTATCGATATCGGTTGTCTATTTTCCTCGGAGTTCTCCGCAAAAGCGGCGTCTCCAGCCTGCCAAAAAGACCGTCAGCGATGGTGAAGTCCGTCGCCGTCAGTAGTGTGGCCCTCCCGCCGGTTGCGACACGGCGCAACATTCGCGGATTGAACGACGCCGCTTCAAGCGATCGCAGCTCGGCTTCCGACCGGATTACGGCAAGCGTCGCCGGCGACCTGCTGCGCATCAGTCGCGCGATACAGACAGCCCCGCGAGAAGCGGAGCGTACGCGGCGAGCCTGCGGGATACGAACTCAGTGAAGAGCCGCACGCGCTTCGTCTTGCGTGTCTCCCCCTGCGTGAGAAGCCAGAGCGTTCCATGCATGTGCAGGTCGGTGCCCGGCACCCTTACCAGTAGGGGGTCGGCATCTCCGACGAAGCACGGCAGTGTCGTCATACCGAGCCCTTGCCGTACTGCAACGATCTGCGCCTCGCCGTCCGTGGTCCTGAACGGAGCCTCCGTGGTACGAACCTCACCCTCGCGGGCCCAGTCCGGGATGCCATGAAAGCTTATGACGATCCACCGGATGGGATCAGGCGCACCCGCACGCCACGCGGCTAGTCGATCGCGAGACATGTAGACGCCGCTGAACAGCTCCGGTCCCTTCAGGCCGTGAAGATTGAGCGGCAGGGTTTTGCGGTCGTAAACGACGCGGATCGCGACATCGGCCTCTCGGTTGGTCAGATTTGCCAACTCGCCGGACGACAAGATTTCCATCTCGATGTCCGGATGCAGAAGCGCAAACTCAGCGAAGTCGGGCATGAGCAGGTGCGTCGCGAGGGTCGGCGCCAGTGTCACCCGCAAGAGTCCGCGTACGCCCTGATCGCGCCCGAAGATTCGCGTCTCCAGCCGGTTCGACGACGCCTCCATCTGCTCCGCGAACTCGAGGACCTCCTCGCCCGCAGCCGTCAGGCGGTAGCCCGAAGGCAGCTTTTCGAACATGTGCGCCCCCAGGCGTTCCTCGAGCTGAGCGATGCGTCGCAGCACGGTCGAGTGATTCACCCCGAGGCCCTCGGCGGCGGCCCGCACTGAGCCTCCGCGCGCGACGGCAAGAAAGTAGCGAACGTCATCCCAGTCGATCATGGTGCAATCCGGCACCGCGCGGTGCGCGCCTTCCAAAGCCCGTATCTAGCACATCGAACAGCAGTACGGGCGGTTATCCTAGCCTATGTCGACGAACGAGGCCCCATTCCGAACGGCGGACACCGATCGTCGCGGCTGGCGTCAGTCGTCCAGCCGGATCGATTTCGCACCACCGATGTGCGCGCTTCCGCACTCAACAACTGACGCCGACTGACCCATTTCGAGGTCCTCGGAGGCAGATGCTGTCCCGACACCACGAAAGGAGAAGTCATGGGAAAGCTTGAGGGCAAGGTTGCAGTCATCACGGGTGGATCGAGCGGCATGGCGCTGGCGAGCGCCAAGCGGTTCGTTGAAGAAGGCGCCTACGTTTTCATCACGGGCCGGAGGCAGGAGGCGCTCGACGAGGCCGTCAAGCTGATTGGCCGGGACGTGACCGGCGTGCGCGGCGACGCGGCTAATCTCGACGACCTCGACCGCCTGTTCGATACAGTCAAGCGGGAAAAGGGCAAGATGGACGTCCTGTATGCGAGCGCCGGCACGGGCGAAGCCGTCCCACTGGGCGAGATTACCGAGCAGCATTTCGATTCGACCTTCGGCCTGAATACGCGCGGCACGCTGTTCACGGTGCAAAAGGCGTTGCCGCTGTTCAACGATGGCGGATCGATCTTCATGACCGGATCAGTTGCTTCGGTGAAAGGTTTTCCTGGTTACAGCGTGTATGCGGCGAGCAAGGCGGCGTTGCACGCATTCGCACGCGGGTGGCTCAACGAGCTGAAGGGCAGGAATATCCGGGTGAACGTGCTGCACCCGGGGCCGATCGCCACACCGATGCAGGACCAAGTTCTCGACGAGGAGGGGAAGCGGATGTTCGAAGCCCTGATCCCGCGGGGAAAGATGGGGCGTCCTGAGGAAATTGCGACGGCCGCGCTGTTTCTTGCTTCAGACGATTCGAGCTTCGTGAATGGGCTGGAGTTGTCTGTCGACGGAGGCTTCTCGGCCATCTGAAATCGCGCCGGATCGCGGCAAGTGGCTGATCGGCGGGAACTAGCATGTCCATGGTGGAACGACTTCCGCGCTGAACGGTCGGCCCGGCCGCGCGGAAGTCGTTCACGACGGGATGTCTACGCAAAGGTCGCCACACAGCAGAACGGATAACCCAGCGCCGTTGAAGGCGGGGAATGAATATCAACACGGATCGGAGAAGCATTATGAGCTACGCAATTGTAGGATTCGGTAAGATAGGCCAGGCCCTCGCCCACGCCTTCGCCCGTAAAAACATCGACGTGACCGTCGCGAGCCGCCGTCCGCCCGAGGCGTTGGCGCCACAGGCTCGGGCGATCGGACCCACGGTCGTCGCCAAGTCTCTGCAGAATGCAGTCGAGGCCGACACGATCATCTTGGCAATCCCGTTCTGGGAGCACCGCGAGGTTGCGAAGGCTCTGCCGAGCTGGGAAGGCAAGACAGTCATCGACGCGACGAACGTGTTTCCAGTCCCTGAAGAGCTGGACGGTCTCCCGTCCTCCGCCTTCGTCGCGAAGGCGTTCACCGGCGCCAAGCTCGTCAAAGGGTTCAATCACCTGATTGCGGCCACCCTGGCTGCCGATCCGATCGTCGAGGGCGGCCACCGGGTCGTCTTTCTGTCGAGCGACGACGAGGACGCGACCGCTCCCGTGGCGGCTTTGGCCAAACAACTCGGGTTCGCACCCGTCAAGCTGGGAAAGCTCAACGAGGGTGGCGCGCTGGTGCACGCACGCGGCCGCACTTGGGGCCAGCTGATCTTCCAGGATTTGTTCAAGAAGGAGCAGTAATCGATCTACGACCGTGTGATCGACGCCGAGAACTGGTCGCGCGCGCTAACTTCTTCGAGCAGCGCGCGACCGAATATTTGAAGGCCACAAAGTCGCGAAGGTTGGGGTGGGCCTGACGGCGTATGGGCGCCGTTCGAAAAGCGGGGAAACGCCCGACAGAGCGGCAGATCTGCAGGTCGCCTAGAATCTATCGACTGCTATCGATGGCCTAGGATTCGCTCGAGTATCCTCTGCTATCCGATACTACTCCACGGTACTCCCTTCACTCCCACTAGAATATCGAGCCCGCCGTCAACAGCTTGGTCACGCTCGCCGCCCTTGCGTCTTGCGCGCCAATTGACCATGCTCGCCGACGTTAGTTGCACCGCGGCCGGGGGGTTCGCACATGCCGACGCTCTATGCGCTTAAACCGGCCTTTCAGGCGAAGCTGCGGCCGCTCGCCGACCGGCTGGCCGGGGCCGGCGTCACCGCCAACCAGATCACGCTGCTGGCTGCCGCCCTGTCGGTTGCCACCGGCGTTGTGGTCGCGGCCCTTGCCGGCCATCGCGCAGTCTTCCTGCTGATGCCGGTGGTGCTGTTTGCGCGCATGGCGCTGAACGCCATCGACGGGATGCTTGCGCGAGAACATGGCCAGACCTCCAAGCTCGGCATGTATCTCAACGAACTCTGCGACGTCGTTTCCGACCTGGCGCTGATCCTGGCCTTTGCCGCTCTCTTCCCTGCCTGGGGCGTCGTCGCCTTTGCCGTCACAGCAGTGCTTGTGGAATTCGCCGGCGTGCTCGGCATCGCGGCGGGCACAGGGCGCAATTATGCCGGGCCGTTCGGCAAGAGCGACCGGGCGATGGCGCTCGGTATCATCGCCTTTCTCATCGCCTGCGGCCTGTGGGTGGACGCGATCACGCCGTTTGTGTTTCCGGCCTTGGCTACACTCTCGCTGGTGACCGCCATCAACCGGATACGCAGCGGGCTTAACGGGAGCGGTGACTGAAATTCCGGTCGCCAGGGGAACAACATGCTTCATGAACCAACGATTGCCGCTTCCGCAAGTGAGCAGCGGGTGGCGCAGGAGCGCACCTTCCGCACGCATGACGGCACCGAGATCTTCTATCGCTATTGGCCGGCACTAACCGAACACGGCAAAAGCGCGGTCCTGCTGTTCCACCGTGGCCACGAGCATGGCGGCCGCATGGCGCATCTGGTCGATGAACTCGACATGCCCGGCCATGCCTTCTACGCCTGGGACGCGCGCGGCAATGGCCGCTCGGCCGGCGAGCGCGGCTATGCGCCGTCCTTTGCAGCACTTGTGCGCGACATCGATTGTTTCGTGCGCGAGATCGGCAGAGACGGGTTCGGCCAACGCGACATCGCATTGATCGCGCAATCCTTCGGCGCCGTGCTCGCCGCCGCCTGGGTGCATGATTATGCGCCCGACATCCGCGCACTGGTGCTGGCCTCGCCGGCCTTCTCGGTCAAGCTCTACGTGCCCTTCGCCAAACAAGGCATTGCGCTGTGGCAGAAGATCAAGGGCCGCTTCTTCGTCAATTCCTACGTCAAGGCCAAGTTCCTGACGCATGACCCCGAGCGCATCGCCTCCTTCGAGGCCGATCCGCTGATCACGCGGCCGATCGCCTCCAACATCCTCGTCGAGCTCTACGACCACGCCGCGCGTATCGTCGCCGACGCCCGCGCCATCACTGTGCCGACGCAATTGCTGATCTCCGGCAGCGACTGGGTGGTGCGGTATGGACCGCAGCACGAGTTCTTCGTCAATCTCGCCAGCCCGGCCAAGGAGCGGCATGTGCTGCCCGGCTTCTTCCACGACACGCTCGGCGAACGCGACCGCCGCAAGGCACTCGACCTGATCAAGCCGTTCCTCGAAAGACAGTTCGCGACGCCGGAGAAGCCGCTCGACCTGACCACGGCCGACCGCGCCGGCTACACACGCGACGAGGCCGACCGGCTGGCCTCGCCGCTCGCCCCGCTGTCACCGAAAGGCCTGTACTGGGCAATGAGCCGCGCCTCGATCCGCATGGGCGCGTGGCTGTCGTCAGGCATGAAGACGGGGATTGCCACCGGCTTCGATTCCGGCTCGACGCTCGACTATGTCTACGAGAACGAGGCGCGGGGCACCGGTCCGCTCGGCCGCATGATCGACCGCACCTTTCTCGACGCCATCGGCTGGCGCGGCATCCGCCAGCGCAAGCTGCATCTGGAAGAGTTGATCGGCAGTGCAACTGAGACGCTGAAGGCAGCCGGGCGGCCGGTCCATATCGTCGATATCGCCGCCGGCCACGGCCGCTACGTGCTCGACGCCGTCGCCAAATGCACTGAGCCGCCGGCCAGCGTGCGGCTGCAGGATTTCTCCGAGCTCAACGTTTCACTCGGCTGCAAGCTGATCGCCGAGCGGCACCTGCCGACCAGCATCTCGTTCCACCAGGCCGACGCCTTCGACGCCCAAATGCTTGCCGGGCTGGAGCCGGCGCCGGACCTCGCCATCGTCTCCGGGCTTTACGAATTGTTTGCCGACAACGCCATGATCGCCCGCTCGCTCGGCGGGCTGGCCAGGGCGATGCAGCCCGGCAGCCTGCTTCTCTACACCAACCAGCCCTGGCATCCGCAGCTCGAAATGATCGCGCGCAGCCTGACCTCGCATCGCGGCGGCCAGGCCTGGGTGATGCGCCGGCGCACGCAAGGCGAGATGGACCAGCTGGTGGCGGCGGCCGGCTTCGAGAAGTTCGACCAGCGCATCGACCAGTGGGGCATCTTCACCGTCTCGGTCGCGCGGCGCGTCTGAGCATGGTCTTGCCTGCCCTTGGCCCTGCCCCTGCCCCTTCCGCCTCTGCGCGCGAGCCGTACGCCGGCATCGTGCTGCGGGCGGCCCTGTGGCTCGCATTCCTGGCGCCGTTCTTCTACGCGACCTACGGCTTCGCCAACTGGCTGGCGTCGCAGCGCGACGATGTCGGCAGCATCGTCTTTGCCTGGGAGCGCGGCATCCCGTTCATCGCCTGGACGATCGTGCCCTATTGGTCGATCAACCTGTTCTACGGCCTGTCGCTGCTCTTGAACGATACCAAGCGCGGCGTCGATCGTCTCGCCGGCCGCTATCTGACAGCGCAGATCATCGCCGTCGCCTGCTTCATCCTGTTCCCGCTGACGGCGACCTTCACGCGGCCGCAGACATCGGGCCTGCCAGGCTTCATGTTCGCGGTGCTCGGCGGCTTCGACAAGCCGTTCAACCAGGCGCCATCGCTGCACATCGCGCTGCTGATCATCATCTGGGATCATTGGCGCGGTCGGCTCAAGGGCATGGCCACCGTCTGGCATGCCTGGTGTTTGCTGATCGGCGCCTCGGTGCTGACGACGTGGCAGCACCATGTCATCGACATCCCGACCGGCGCTTTGCTCGGCTTCTTCGCCCTGTGGCTGTTTCCGCGCGATGGCGAATTGCCGTTCGCCGGCTTTCAGCTAACCGCCGACGCCAGGGCCAGGCGGCTGGCTCGGTTCTACGCGCTTGGCACAGCCCTTGTGCTGGCCGGCGCCGTTGCCGGCGCCTTCGTCTCGGCGCTGTGGCTGATCCTGCTGTGGCCGGCGCTGGCGCTGGCCATCGTCGCCTTCGCCTATGCCGGGGCCGGCGCCAGAGTGTTCCAGAAGACGGCCGACGGCAGCGTCTCGCTGGCAAGCCGTGTCTTGCTGCTGCCCTACCGGCTTGGCGCCAGGATCAATAGATGGGCATGGACGCGCAAGCTGCCGCCGCATGTCGCCATTGCCGACGGCGTCTTCCTCGGCCGCTTTCCCACCGCCGCCGAGGCCGACGCCTTCGGCACGGTGATCGACCTTGCCGGCGAGCTGGAACGGCCGCGCGGCGTCACCAGCCGCTGGACGAGTGTCGCCATGGTCGACCTTTTGCCGCCATCGCCAGAGGCGCAAGCGCAAGCGGTGGCGGCGATCGAGGCGGCCCGCGGCCACGGCACGGTGCTGGTCTGCTGCGCGCTCGGCTTCCAGCGCAGCGCCGGCGTCGTCGCCGAATGGCTGGTTGCCACCGGCCGCTCGCCAACGCCGGCGCAGGCGCACAAACGGCTCGCGGCATCGGGCCGGCCGGTGCATCTTCGGATCGCGGTGGATGAGCCGGCATGAGTGCCCATCGAGACAAGGCCGAAGCTTTCGCCGCCGGGCTGATGACGCAGGCGGTGTGGCCGCTGCTTTTGGTGCTGGCCGCATTGACGGCCGCGCCGGTCATTGCCGTGGCAGCGCAGCCGCAGGCGACGATGCTGGCGGCGGCGGCCTGGCTGATCGCGGCAGCGAGCGGCGTGGTCACCCTCGCCCTCTCGGCCCTGCTTACCTTCGACGCACTGCTATTCTGGCTGATGGCTAGCCACATCAGCGAGGCCGCCGGCGGTGTCTCGGTCGACGACGTGCTGGCGCGAATGCGCGTCAAGCCGGCCGCTGCCGGCATCCGCTCGCTCGACCGGCGCATCGCGGGCACGCAGCGCCTGCTGATGAAGCAGCGCATCGCGCTCGGCCTGTTCGTGGCGGCATCCCTCGTCGCCTTGTCCTTCTGAGCCGGACGATGAGCAAGCTCGGCACAAGGACCTTCACCCTGCTGCAGACCGTGACCTCGGTCGGCCTGTCGGCGCTGGCCTGGGCGGTGACCGGCGTGCGGCCGATCTGGAACGGCAGCCAGCCGTCGGACCGGCAGCGCATCTACTTCGCCAATCATGCCAGCCACGGCGACTTCATCCTGCTGTCGGCCTGCCTCAGTGAGAAGCAGCGCGCCCGCACCCATGCCGTCGCTGCCGCCGACTATTGGGGAAAATCGCGGCTGCGCCGGTTCATCGCGCAGGACATGCTGTCCTCCGTGCTGATCCACCGGCAGTGGACCGATGAGGCGCAGAATCCGATCTCGATCATGCTGTCGGTGCTCGATGAGGGCCATTCGCTGATCATCTTTCCCGAAGGCACCCGCAACATGACCGACCAGCCGCTGCTGCCGTTCCGCTCCGGCCTTTACAATCTGTCGATGGCGCGGCCCGATGTCGAACTCATCCCGTGCTGGATCGAGAACATGTCGCGGGTGCTGCCCAAGGGCCAGTTCGTGCCGGTGCCGCTGCTCTGCCGCGTGGTCTTCGGCGCGCCGATCGCCATTGCGCCCGGCGAGGAACGCCGTGCCTTTCTCGACCGCGCCCGCCAAACACTGCTTGCGCTGAACCCCCGCCCGCCAACGCATGATGCGGAAAAGTGGAATCCGGTTTTCCGGAAAACATCATGCGACCAAAAGGGCGTAGAGCATCGTGCCGGATCCATCCGGCACTATGCTCGGAGGGACGACTAGAACAACATGCCAATGCACGAAACCCTCATTCTGGTTATCGGCCTCGCTGCGGTGCTGACCACGGCAAGCCTGGTCGCCGGCATCTTGTCGTGGCGCGCGCCGAAGCCTCTGTCTTCGACGCTGGTCAACCTCAACCAGCGCATCAACGCCTGGTGGGTGATGGTGGTAGCGATCACCGTTGCCTTCTTCTTCGGCCGCTCCGGCATGACCATCCTGTTCGCGCTGATCTCGTTTGCCGCCTTGCGCGAATTCGTGACGCTGACGCACAGCCGCCGCAGCGACCATTGGGTACTGCTCGGCATGTTCGGCATCGTCATCCCGTTCCAGTACTGGCTGGTGTGGACCGCCTGGTACGGCCTCTTCACCATCTTCATCCCGGTCTACTGCTTCCTGCTGATGCCGGCGATCACCGCGCTTCACGGCGACACCGAGCGCTTTCTCGAGCGCGTCTCGGCGCAGCAATGGGCCGTCATGATCTCGGTCTACTGCGTCAGCCACGTGCCGGCGCTGCTGACGCTCGACGTTCCCGGCTTCGAAGGCCGTAATTTGTTGCTGATCGCTTTCCTGATCATCACCGTGCAGGGCAGCGACGTGCTGCAATACATCTTCGGCAAGCTGTTCGGCAGGCACCTGATCTCGCCGAAGATTTCGCCGTCGAAGACCTGGGAAGGGCTGGTCGGCGGGCTGGCGACGTCGAGCCTGCTTGGCGCGCTGCTGTCGTTCCTGACGCCGTTTTCGCCGCTCCAGGCGGCGGGCGTCGCCTTCATCGCCTGCCTGATGGGGTTCCTCGGCGGGCTGGTCGCCTCCGCCATCAAGCGCGACCAGGGGGTGAAGGACTGGGGCCATCTGATCGAGGGCCATGGCGGCATGATGGACCGCGCCGACAGCCTGGTCTTCGCCGCTCCGGTGTTCTTTCACACGGTGCGTTACTTCTGGACGTGAGAACGAGCTACGGTCTCATTTTGCAGCGGCAAGCGGCGCTTTCTCGGCAGGGCGCGGCCGGCGGCGCATGCGGCGCTTGGCAGCGACCTTCAGCGCAACCGGCGGATCGCTCGACAACGCCCCCAGAACGGCTTCGACCATGCCATACGCCACAAAATCGGCATTGATGTCATTGGCCAGTTTGACGGCTGTCTCGCTGGCGTCGCCGTCCTCCGACCAAAACACGATGCCTACCCGCAGCGCCGATTTGGCACGTTTCAGCCGACGAACCAGGAAACGGGCGTGCTTGACGGAGTCGCGGTTAAGGAATCCGACCACGACGGTGTTGACAGCATCGAACTTGAGCCGGCGAATGCTCGCCGGTTCCATGTCGGCAAAGCTCGCCTTCGAGACGGTCGCTCCCTGGACTTCGAGCACCTGCGCCAGCATGGCGGCGGCGGCATCATCAAGTTCGCCGCGGCCGCCGGCACAAAGCACCGACATGTCCGTGCCATCCGGCAGTTCGGTGTCGTCCTCGCTCTCCGCTTGAGCCTGCTTTTCCTCATCCGCTGTGGCAGGCTCGGCCGCAGCCGGGTCATCGTCCTCCTCCGCTTCCTCCCGTGCGCTGTCGTCGAGGTTCGCCACCAGCGTCTGCGCACTGGCCGCCACCTGCCGTCTTTGCTCATCGCCCATGACACCCCGCACGCGATCCTGTTCGCCGAGCAGAAGTGCGGGAATGGCGACCTTGTCATAGAATTCGAACAGATATTTTTCCTCCAGGATCTCCTCGGCGTGATCAGTGGCTTCTTCCGGATCGCCGGCCAACAGCCGTTGGTAAAGCCGAGCATGTAGCTCGAGCACGGGTTCGTTGCCGAATAGGACGTCGAGGAATTCGAACTGCGGCACGTGCCTGCCGAGCACGACGAGACAGACCGTGAGCGGCGTCGACAGAACCAGGCCCAGCGGGCCCCAGAGCCAGGTCCAGAAGATCGCCGCGACAATGATGGCCAATGGTGAGAGCCCGGTGCGCGAGCCGTAGAGCCAAGGTTCGACGACGTTGCCGGTGATCATTTCCATGACCACGAACAGCCCGGCGGTCCACAGCACGAGCGACCAGCCGGGAGCCACGGCAAGCGCCAGGAACAGAGGCAGCAGCGCACCAATGATCGGGCCGATATAGGGAACAAAGCGCAGCGCCAACGCCAGCAATCCCCACAGCAGTGCATTGGGTATGCCGAGAACCCAAAGCCCGAATGCAATCGGCACGGCGTAGACGATGTTCACCACTAATTGCATGAGCAGATATCGGCCGACCCGCTTGCCCGCTTCCTGGAGCGCCTCGGTGGTCCGATGAAGATCGCCGTAGCCGACGAGGCGTATGAAACGATCGCGCAGGTCCTCGCGCTCGAGCAGCATGAATATGACGACGACGATGATCAGGCCGGCCGATGCCAGCGGGCTGATCAGCGGCCCGATCAAGTTCTGGAGAACCTGGAGCGGCCTTTCGCGCGCGATGATCTCGACAGGCACCGGCTCGCGCTCTGGCTCATCTGCGGCGGGCGGTGAGGTTTCCTGCCTGTCGAGTTCCTGGCCAACGCTTTCGATCACCCCGCTCAGCCTGGCGATGATGCCTCCGCCGATGCCGGTTTCCTTCAGGGACCTGACCTTGGTCAGGATATTCGACTGGTAAAGCGGGATGTTCTGCGCCAGTTCGCTGACCTGCGTGGCGACAATGAAGGAGAACAGCGCAAGGACCGTGAATGCGCCCAGCACAGTGGCGATGACGGCCGGAAGACGGGGAATGCCGATTCGCTTGAGTACGGAAACCATGGGTGCAAGTGCAAAGGTAAGCAGCAGAGCGATTGCGATCGGCAGGAATACCTCGCGCCCGAAATACAGGGCGGCAACCGTAGCCACGACGGTCGCGACGGTCGGCAATGACATGCGCGGGAGGACCCTGGCACCGGAAACAATGCCCACCAGCCCGGACTCCGACGGGTGCATGCCGTTTCGACGATTGGCCGCCACTTGGTGCCTCCACCCTGCCAATCACCATGATCAGGCATATTGAGCCGGCGCGCAACTTTCGCTTCTTCGCACCGGCGAGCTCGAAAACGCGAGCGGCAAGGGCTTGGCGGCCCAACTGGACAGCCGGACGGGCGCTTGGTCGTCGGACACAACAACTGACGTAGTGATCGGATTCCGCACTGCAGAAGACGAGGTCAGGCTTAATCCGAATGACGCAGCCAATGACGATCGAACACGTCGAGGATGGCTCGGAACTCGGCCGGCGGGATCTGGCTGGCACCGCCGTCCTTGCTGTCTCCGACGAGGAATTGCGCCAGCTGCCGGTCGACCATTTCCGGCTGCTCAATTGCCACGCCAAGCGAAGCCAAATCCCTAGCGATCGACCCGTCGGGCGGCAGATATCCGCCCCAGGCCTCGGGCGCCGGTTCGCGCAAGCGGACGATCAGGATCCTGGTCAGGGATGGCTGCGGCTCCGGGCCGATGATGGCGCCGCCGACCATATAGCCGCCAAGCACGCTCCCTGGCCGCGAGTGCGGGAACAGGCAGAGGAAGAAATGGGCATCGCCGCCGGTTTCCTTCAGAAACGCATAGAGCCCGCGTTTTGCCGGGCTCACCGGTCCGCCGACCTGCAGTTGTCCGGTCGGCAACACCTCGCGATAGGCGGCAGTCAGGCCGTGTGCACCCGGCCCGGTCTCTATCGACAGGCTGCCCCTGATTAACCGGCCGCGATAATAGGGCGACAAGGCATGCGAATAACATGCGTAGGTTCCGGCAAGGGCCAATCCAAGGCTTCGCTCCTCATGCCCCGACGCCGTCTCGAAATGCGCACCGGCGCGGCGTTCCAGTTCGGCCCTCTCGACGCCGTGGCGGGCGCAGATCGCCGCCGTAAAGCCTGACAGGTCGCTCTCGGCGATCCAGGCGCCGGGCTGCTCCAGCTTGAGAAGCTTCGACCAGTCGTCGTAGACGCTGAGCTCGCGTGGCTGGGCGCGGCCCTGCAGCCATTTGTCGGCACGGCCGAGATCGAACGCCGTCTTCGGGTTGACGCCCCGGAACGCCGCCGCCAAATCCTTGCGGGCGACGGTTCCCAGCAAGGCTGCAGTCAACCGTAACTTCTGCGCGATATGCTGTGCCATCCCCACCTGCCCCTTTATGCCACCGTAAGGCATAGCATGTGCCAGCACTTGCTCCCACCGCATTCATTGCCGGCCGGAACTCTCCTAAAGTCCATATTCCAGGAAATCCGCAGAATTCCACGCCGCTCCACGCGCCTGCCCTTTTCGCCCCGCCGGGCGGCGCTAAGGTCGCGCAGGGCAAGGGCAAGTTATGAAACTCACGCTACCTAGGCTTGAATACCAACACCCTTCCTCAGCCATTTGAACGACGGCGAAGCCGAGCTCTCGGCACCGGCACAAACCAGCGTAGATGCCGCCTCAACAAGGAAGGAAAAATTCGATGTCCTGGATTGCCTCCCCCAAAATCCCTTTCACCGCGGTTGCGGCTGGATCCGCCGCACTGCTGCTGCTGACCTTCGGGCCGGATGGACCGTCGCGTGCCGCTGCCGGCTCGCGCGCGGCAGCGACATATGGCAAGGCGGCTCCTGCGGCGCCGGTCATCGATCCGACGCGCATCGAAGTCGACGGCGGCGCGCACGTGATACGCTTTTACATCGACGGCAAGCAGGTCGCCCTACTCGACTCGACCGGCTTCAAGGATTGATCTTCACACCAGCGCGGACGCGACGAAGCGCGCGAATAGCTGCCGCCGTCTTGCGCGGACGACGGTCACCACGGAGTGACCGTCAAACCCTGCGCGACATGGCGCACCCTGCTGCCTTGATGCGACTGTAAGCCTGACTCGCGCCGGTTCGTTGCAGCCGCGCTTTTCCACAAGCCATATTCCAGGAATTCCGCAGAATTCCACGCCTTTCCGCGTAGCGGCCATGTTCGGGCCGGCGGCTGGCGTTTACCTACGTTAACCATTGAGGGACGCCGTTATGAAACTTGCTCTGTCTGCACTTCTCGCCGTGCTCGCCCTTTCGCAAACCGTGGAGGCTAAAACGAAAGTCGTTGCCACCGATGCCAATGCGGCGACAGCCGAGAAAAGCCGGCCGCCGCTCGACAACAAGTCCACCGGCGGGATCACCGCGTCGCCCGGTGCGATGGCAGCGCCGGCCGACAAGAATGTGTCCAGTCCGTATCCGCCGGCGATCTATTTCGATTTCTAGCGTTTCATCCATCCCTGATGGAGGGGTTCTACCTTTTATTTCGACCGCACCGCGCTTGCGGTGCCCGGGATCGGCAGGCCCTGGGATCGGCAGGCCCTGGGATCGACAGGCCCGATCGACAGGCCTCGGGATCAACAGACTTGGCGGCGCGCCAGGCCGTGACAGGATTGTTCCGTTCACCTCCGGCCTCAGCCGACCCTGACGACGAAATGCTTCATCACCGGCTCGATGATTTTCCACGTTCCCTTGAAATCGGCTTCAACCACGAAGGCGTCGCCGGGGCCGACTTCGACGGGCGCGCCGCCATCGGGCGTGATGACGATGCGCCCAGCGATCATGTGCACGAATTCATAGTCGCTGTAGGTTGCGTGGTAGGTACCGGGGGTGGCCTGCCAGGTTCCCGACATGATTTTGCCGTCCGCTGTGGTGTGCTGGACGGCGGTCTTCATGGTCGGGTTGCCGTCGACCACGACCCAGCCCGCGAGATCGCCCGCCTCGGCGTTTTCGACCGCGCCGAATTTGAGGATGGTCTTCTCTGTCATGGTCGGGCTCCGTTTGGAACTGTGCCGGCATTGGCTGCCGGTCAATAGCTGAAGCACCTGAGATGAGCAACGCGGGTGCCCTGCTCGCTTCACGAGCCAGCGATGCCACGGTTTGCCACCACGCTTGACCTTGCCGCCATCCGCCGGATAGTCCGTTGTCCGGCTTCGATGAAAGGCCCTGATATGACAGACGCGATCGTAAGAGACAGCAACGGCGCCCAGCTGAACGAGGGCGATTCCGTGACCCTGATCAAGGATTTGAAGGTCAAGGGCACGTCGGAGACGATCAAGCGCGGCACGCTGGTGAAGAACATCCGCCTCACCGGCAATCCCAGCGAGATCGAGTGCAACACCAAGCAGGTGAAGGGCCTGGTGCTGAAGACCGAGTTCCTGAAAAAGGCGTGATCGCGTGGAGTCTTGACCCGTGATCCGGGGCCTTGCGGCCTCCAGAACCCGGCGCGGCGCCTCTAAGTTGAGCAGGCGAATGACGGCACTGACGGAGCCTGGCTAACCGGCCGGCGGAGCCACTCCTTGAAAGCCGCCGAAAGTGCGATATATCAATGACTAAGCGTGCGCTGCACGCGACGTAGTGCTTTGGTCAAACTTCACCTGTGGAGGTTGTCATGGCAAACGGTCTGATGGAAGGAAAGAAAGCCCAGGACTGGATCAACCTGATCCTTGCGGCATGTCTGTTCATCTCACCCTGGGTCATCGGCTTCGTTGCTGAAACCGCTCCTGCGTGGAACGCCTGGATTGCCGCAGTCGTGCTCGGCGCCTTGGCTCTCGCGGCGCTTTCGGTATTCGCCGAATGGGAAGAGTGGGTGAACCTTGTCGTCGGGCTCTGGCTGATCGTCTCGCCCTGGCTGCTTGGCTTCACGGCAAACGTCAACGCGATGGGAACCCATGTGGTCCTCGGCGTGCTGGTGGTTGCGGCATCGGCCTGGGCGGTCTGGGACTCCCGTCATCATCCGCCAGCGCATGCGTGATCGGTGACGACCAAGGGGAGGAGCCCGGCGCGCGAGCGGCGGGCTCTTCCTAAGCCTGAGATCGGTACGCAGGCCCGCTAGCCGGGCCAATCATTTCCTTGCGCTCAAAAACCAGCCGCCCGCGGGTGCAGATGGCAGCGCCGCCGCGGCTTCCTGGTATAGACGCCGACGAGCATCCTGCTACACTCCGTGAACTTCCGCTTATGTTGCATTGCGTTAGATTTGTTGCATTGCAATATCAATGCATTGCGTCGAGTCTTCGCAACGGGGCTTTTTCAACGACCTATGTGAGGTTTCGCCGTGTCAGCATTGTTTCGGCCTGATATCGAAGGGCTGCGTGCGCTGGCGGTGTCGGGCGTCGTCGCGTTTCATTTTGGTCTGTCGGACCTGCCGGGCGGGTTCACCGGCGTCGACATCTTCTTCGTCATTTCCGGCTATCTGATCACCGGCCAGCTGCTGCGGGAAATCGCCGAGGACGGCAGGCTGGACCTGTGGCGGTTCTATGCAAGGCGCGCGCGACGCCTGCTGCCGGCCTCGCTGTTCGTCATCTTCGCCACGCTGGTCGCGGGCTACTTCATCCTGTCGCCGGACGAACAGGCGCTCTATTCGAAAGGCGCCATGTATGCCTCGGCCTATGCGATCAATTTCTGGCTGATCCGCTGGTCGTTCGACTATTTCGCCCCCGATGCGGCGAACAACCCCTTCATCCACTTCTGGTCGCTCTCGGTCGAGGAGCAATTCTATCTCGTATGGCCGGGGCTGCTTCTGCTGGCTGCGTGGCTGCGCCCGGGCAAGCGCACTGCGATCCTGGTGATCGGCCTCACCGGCGCGGTGTCGTTCGCCGTCTGCGCCTGGCTTACCACCGTGGCGCAGCCCTGGGCCTTCTATTTCTCGCCGCTCAGGGCCTGGGAATTCGCCGCCGGCGGCCTGGCGACGATGGCGCCGGCAAAATTCTGGCGAGAGCGCCCGCAACTGGGCGCGGCACTGGCATGGCTTGGCCTGGCGCTGATCGCCGGCGCCTATCTGACCTTCAGCGAGCAGGACACCCCCTTCCCCGGCGTCGCGGCGGTGGTGCCGGTGGCCGGCACCGTGCTCCTTTTGCTCAGCGGCTCCGGCAATGTCCAAAGAGGGCCGAGTGCCATGCTGGCGCTGCCGCCTTTGCAATGGCTGGGGAAACTTTCCTATTCGCTCTATCTCTGGCATTGGCCGGTCGCCGTCTATGCGACGATGATGGTGCCCGACCTCTCCTGGCCCGGGCGGCTTGCCTGCGCGGCATTGACGCTGGCGCTGTCGATCTTCACCTATCATTTCATCGAAAACCCGATCCGTCGCAACGGCTGGCTGATGGCGCACGCGGCGCGCGCGCTAATCCCCGCCGCAATGTTGACCGGCGCCGGCGTCATGGCGACTTACGCCAATGCGCGCCTTGCCGTGGACGACCTCGATCCCTCACAACGCATCATTGCCGAAACTGCCGCGCAGCCCTCTACCGCGCGCGCCGAGGTGGGCTGCGTTCTCGACTACGAGACCGTGACGCCGAAGCCCTGCGTGTTCGGCGCCAAGAATGCCGAGCGCTCGATTGCGCTGTTCGGCGATTCGCATGCCGACCACTGGTCGACGCCGCTGATCGAGGCGGCGAAGAAGAACGACTACAAGGTCGTCACCTGGCTCAAAGCCGCCTGCCGGGCGTCGCGGCTGACGGTCTGGAGCTCGAAGCTGAAGCGCGACTACACCGAGTGCGATCAATGGCGCGAGCAATCGATCAAGGAGATCATCGCCCTGCGCCCGAGCCTGGTGGTGATCTCGGAGATCTCGCTGACCAGCTCGCGCAAACTGTCGCCCGACGCGCAGCAATCCGACAGCCTGGATCAGGACTGGCAGGCCGGCCTTCGCGCAACGCTGGAGGCGTTCAGCCAGGCCGGGCTGAAAGTCGCCTTCATCCGCGATGTGCCGTTCAACAGCATGTTTGTCGACACCTGCGTGGCCCGCGCGCTGTGGCGTGGACAGACGCCATCGATATGTGACGCGCCGCGAACCGACGCCGCCAACGACGCCATGGCCGCGTTGGAGCGCGACATCGTGCGCGCCGTCCCCAACGCGACCTATATCGACATGACGGACCGGTTCTGCGACGCCAAGACCTGCCATGTCTTCATCGACGGCAAGCTGGCCTACCGCGATCGCCACCACATGGCGACGCCCTTTGCGCAAACGCTGGAGCCGCCGGTCGAGCGCGCGCTGTTCTCGACCGGGGCGGCGGAGAAATAAGGGCGGCGCAAAGACGCGCCTTTCACCCGCTGTCTCAGTGCAAGCCAAACTCGCGCAGCAATTCTTCACGATAGCGCACGAAGCGGCTTTCGCTGCGATCGCGGGGGCGTGGCAGTTCAACGTCGACCAGCCGCGCCGTGCCGCCTTTCTCCCTGGGCAGGATCAGCACCCTGTCCGCAAGATAGATCGCTTCTTCCAGATCATGGGTGACCATGACCATAGTGACGTTTTCCTCGCTCCAGATGCGCGCCAGTTCCTCTTGCATGCCGATCTTGGTCATCGCGTCGAGCGCGCCTAGCGGCTCGTCGAGTAGCAGGATTTCAGGCCGCACGGTCAACGCCCGGGCGATGCCGACGCGCTGCGCCATGCCGCCCGAAAGCTGCCTGGGATAGGCATCGCTGAATTCGGCCAGACCGACGAGCGCGGTATAGATGCGGGCCTTGTCCTCCGCCTCCGCCTTGGGCACGCCCCGCACTTCGAGGCCAAAGGCGACGTTGCCGAGTACCGTCAGCCACGGCAGCAGGCGCGGTTCCTGGAAGATCACCGCGCGCTCGGAGCCGACGCCATGGATCGGCTTGCCGTCGATCGCGACACCGCCACTGTCGGCAGCCTCCAGCCCGGCAAGAATGCGCAGCAGCGTGGTCTTGCCCGATCCGCTGGCGCCGACAATGACGAGGCATTCGCCGGAGCGGATGTCGAGGTTGAGCGCCCTCAGCACGGCAAGCGGGCGCCCGCCAAGCGTGAAGGATTTGGAGAGGTCACGTATCGTGACCTCGCCGCCGCTTGTGGTGGCCATGGCCCGTCTCCCGGTCAGTTGGTTTTCGATTCGCCGCGCCGGTAAAGGATGTCAGCGGCTTTCAGCCTGCCCTTGGGCAGGCGGCCGTCGCGCTCGAGCACGCTGACCCAGAAGGCGATGTCGCGGTCGTCAGCCTTCGCACCTTCACGCAGGCCGAAGCCGGTCCAGTAGCGCGCCAGCTCGCCATTTTCGCCACGCTTGTCGAGGATGTCCGCGAGCACCTTGCGCGCCTCGTACGGGTTCTGGCGCGACCAGTCGGCGGCGCGGGCCGACTGGTCGACGAAATTGCGGGCGCCATCCGGATGCGCCGTGATGAAGTCGCGCCGCACGACGATGAAGCCGCCGGCCAGTTCGCCCAGCACGTCGGTGTCGTTGAACACGCCGCGCACGCCGCCATTGTCGACCAGGGCGCCGGCAAAGGTCGCCTGCCAATAGCCCAGTCCCGCGATATCGACCTGGCGTGACCGCAAAGTCTGTTCAAGCTGGGGCCCCGGCACCACGACGAGGTTGGCGGCATCCGGCGGCAGGCCGACGCCGTGCAGCGCCTCGCGCACGGTGTAGTCGAGATGCGCGCCGAGCGTGTTGACCGCGATGGTCTTGCCGGCGATGTCGGCAATCGATTTGATCGGACTGTCTTCCAGCACGTAGAAGACGCTGCGCACTTGCCTGTTGATGACGTTGCTTGGATAGGCGGCGACGAAGTCGTTGCCGCCGGAGATCGAGTTGATCACCGCAGCGGTCGCGGCCGAGCCGAGATCGACGCTGCCGGAGGCGAGCGCGAACAGCGATTCCGGGCCGCCGCTGGAGTAGCCGACATTCTCCAGCTTGACGCCGAGGCCCTCGAAATAGCCGAGCGCGTCCGCCAGCTCATGCGGCGAGATGCTGCCGCGGCTGGCGAGGTAGCGTAACGTGACCGGCGCGGCTTGCGCAACGGCGAAGCGGGGCAGGCCGGCGGCGATGATGCCGGCGGCAAAGGGAGCGCCCGCAAGCAGGGAACGGCGAGTGATTGGCATGGGTCCGGTCTTTCCTGTTGGAGAGGGTGGTGCCTGTTGAAGAGGATGGTGAAGGCTGGTCAGTCGATGGGATTGCTCCAGCGGCAGAGCCGCCGCTGCAGGCTGACCAACGCCTGGTTGGCGATCAGGCCGAGGCCGGCGAGGATGACGATCGCCGCAAACATCAGCGGGATCTGGAAGTTGTACTGCGCGTTCATCACCTGGAAGCCGATGCCCTTGTTGGCGCCGATCATTTCGGAGGCGATCAGCAGCAAGAGCGCCGTGGTCGCACTCAGCCTTAAGCCCACGAAGATCGACGGGACGGCCCCTGGAAGCACGACACGGCGAAACACGGTGAGCCGCGCGGCGCCATAGACCCGGGCCATCTCAAGCAGTTTCGGATCGACTTGCTTGACGCCGCTGATGGTGTTGAGCAGCAGCGGAAACAGCGTCGCCCAGAAGATGACGAAGACCTTTGATGCCTCCCCCAGCCCGAGCAGCAGGATGAACACCGGATAGAGCGCCAGCGCCGAGGTCTGCCGGAAGACCTGCAGGATCGGATCAAGCGCGGTTTCGACGGCGCGCACCTGGCCCATGAACAGACCAAGCGGGATGGCAACCGCCACCGCCGCCGCGAAGGCGAGGCCGGCGCGCTGCAGGCTGATGGCGATGTCGCCGAGCAAGGTGCCGCCGGCCAGACCGTTCCACAATGCGGAGACGATCGTGTCGATCGGCGGCAGCACCGCGGCGTTGACCCATCCCGCGCGGCTCGAGACCTGCCAGATCGCGAGGAAGGCGATCAGGATGCCGTAGCGGGACAGGAAGCGGACGACAGTCCGGTTGGCCAGGCGCGGGAAAACGGCGCCAAGGCTGGTTCTGCCGTCATGTGTACCGATCGTGACCCGCTGCTCGATGTGTTGCAAACTCATCGTCCTGCCCTTTGCTTTAAGAGAATCTATTCGGCGGCCAGCACCTTGGAGCGGCCGGCGGTCCAGGGGTTTTCCGGCCGCCTGAGGCCGAGATTCTCGCGCAGCGTCCTGCCTTCGTAGGCGGTGCGGAACAGGCCCCGGCGCTGCAGCTCGGGGATCACCAGGTCGACGAAATCGTCGAGCGCGCCAGGCAGCCAGGGCGGCAGGATGTTGAATCCGTCGGCGGCGTCGTTGCCGAACCATTCCTCCAGCTGATCGGCGACCTGCACCGCGCTGCCGATGACGGTGTAGTGGCCGCGGGCCGTCGCCACCCAGTGGTAGAGCTGGCGGATAGTGAAGTCGTGCTCGTCGGCAATCTGGCGGATCAGTGCCTGGCGGCTCTTCATGCCTTCGGTTTCCTTGCTCGGCGGCAGCGGTCCGTCGAGCGGATACCCGCTGATGTCGAGCGTCTGGCCCGCCAGCCCGTTGAGCAGGGCCACGCCGTCCTCGGGCAGGATCAGGTCGTTCAGCTGCTGGTACTTGGCGCGGGCTTCCTCTTCGGTGCGGCCGACGAAGGGAGCTACGCCCGGCATGATCAGCACCTGTCCGGGGTCGCGGCCGACCGCCGTCACGCGCGCCTTGATGTCGCGGTAGAACTCTTGCGCCGAGGCGAGATTCTGATGGGCGGTGAAGATGACCTCAGCCGAATGGGCGGCGAGCCTGCGGCCGTCCTCCGACTGCCCGGCCTGCACCACCACCGGGTGACCCTGCACCGGGCGCGGTACATTGAGCGGACCTTTGACGCTGAAATGCCGGCCCTTGCGGTCGATGTCGTGAAGCTTGTCCTTGTCGTAGAAGCGCCCCGACTTCTTGTCGCGGATGAAGGCATCGTCTTCCCAGCTGTCCCACAGCGCCTTGACCGTCTCGACATGCTCATGCGCCCGGGCATAGCGCTCGGCGTGGGCAGGCTGCGTCTCGCGATTGAAATTGCGCGCGGTATCGTCGCCCGCCGAGGTCACGACATTCCAGCCGGCCCGGCCATTCGACAGCAGGTCGAGCGAGGCGAACTTGCGGGCGAGCGTATAGGGCTCCTCATAGGTGGTGGAGGCGGTGGCGATGAAGCCCAGATGCGTGGTGAGCGGCGCCAATGCGGCGAACAGCGTCACCGGCTCGAACCCGGCGATCTTGGCATTGCCGCCTTCGCGGGCGCCAAGGCCGACGGTCAGATTGTCGGCGAGGAAATAGGCGTCGAACAGGCCGCGCTCGGCGGTCAGCGCGAGCTGCCTGTGGAACTCGAAATTCGTCGCGCCGTCGGCCGGCGCGTCAGGATGGCGCCAGGCTGCGATGTGCTGTCCGCCACCGGGCAGGAAAGCACCAAGCTTGATCTGCCTGGACTTGCTGGATCTGGTCATTGCGGGCTCCTTCTGAGCTGTGCGGAAAGGGCATCGAGGGTCACTGGCCGGTGTTCAGGCGGCAAGACCTACGCTGCGTGGCACCACCCGGCATGCTTCGGCGACCGCTTGCCTGGCGCGAGCATGGATGGCTTCGGACACCAGCACGCCGTTGGCGAAGTCCTTGTCGGAGGCGTAGATCGCGGTTGGCAGCGTCAGCGCCTCGAAGAAGCCGAACAGCGGCCGCAGCTGATGTTCGACAACCAGTGAATGACGATCGCCGCCGCCGGTCGCAGCAAGGATGACCGGCTTTCCCCTCAGGGATGACGGGTCGAGCAGGTCGAAGAAATGTTTGAAAAGCCCGGTGTAGCTGCCTTTGAAAGTCGGCGAGCCAATCACCAGGACATCGGCGTCCAGCAATTGCTCGACGATGTTCCTGGCCGACGGATCCAACTCGCCAATGCGCCTTGCCTGCGGGAAGGACTGACCGAGATCCTCGATGTCGAAAACGGTCGAGGCTGCACCGGTGCCGCTCGCCAGCTCCGCGACGATGTGGCTGATGAACGCCTTGGTCTTGGACGGACGGGTCAGGTTGCCCGACAGCCCCACCACCAGGGTTTTCGACATTTTGGGCTCCTCGCAAAACGGCATCTGTGTATTAAGTCTACTTAGTTTATAGAATTAGATCAGAAAGAAGATTTCAAAACGAGCCCTTCAAGCGGATTGAGTTTGCGGCACATCGCCGTTGATTGGTTCTTTCGACGCGAAATGCGAACGCCGTGTCTGGCAACGGCGCCTTGACCGCATTCCGGCCACGCGTTGATGATCTCAAGCGCATCAAAGCCATCGGCCCGGGGGATTCGCATGAAAACAGCCGTTCTGACGTATCTGCTGCTGGCCTGTTTGCTGGCTTCGTCGGCGCAGGCGGGATGGAAGCCGGTCGAGAAGGTCGAGACCTACGCCGTTTCAGGGCAGACCGGTCCCCAGCTCCATGCCTCGATGGGCGAGCGCGGGCCAATGATCGGCAAGGGCAAGGTCCGCGCCATGGCCTACACCAATTTCAAGCTGACCTGGGTCAGGGACTATCAGCGACAAGGCAACGCCTGCGTGCTGGTGTCGGCGCGGCCGAAGCTCATCATAACCTACACCTTGCCCAAAACGTCCGGGCCGGTGCCGGCCGCCGTGCAGAAGAGTTGGGACGTTTTCGCCGCTGGCCTCGCCGCCCATGAAAAGGTGCATGGCGACATCATCGTCGACATGGCCCGCAAGATCGAGACGGCGACCATCGGCCTGTCCGTCCCCGACGATCCCGGCTGCAGCAAGATCAGGACCGAAATGACAAGGCGGCTTGCCGAACTCTCCCAGGCGCAGCGGCAGGCAAGCCGCGATTTCGACCGGGTGGAATTCGCCCCGCGCGGCAATCTTCAGCAGCTCATCGTTAATTTGCTGATGGGGCGGTAGGGGAGGATGGAAACCACGGCAAGGCTGGCGGCGGACAGGTCGGCGGGACAGCGCCCCCCTCTGTCCTGCCGGACATCTCCCCACTTGGGGGGAGATCGGCCGTCATCTTTGATTTCGCCAATCGCCCACCTCGAAAAAGAGGCGCTGCCGGCGGAACTGCCGATCTCCCCACTTGTGGGGGAGATGTCCGGCAGGACAGAGGGGGCGCCGTAGAGCACAGGCCTCGCCTCACCCCGCCATCGGCGTCCACATCACATCCTCGACCCGCATTGCCCCCGTCGCCAGCATCACCAGCCGGTCGAAGCCGAGTGCGGCGCCGCTCGCCTGCGGCATCATGGCCAGTGCGGCGAGGAAATCCTCGTCGATCGTATAGCGCTCGCCATAGATACGCTCCTTCTCGTCCATCTCGAGGATGAAGCGCCGGCGCTGCTCGGCGGCGTCGGTCAGCTCGCCGAACGCGTTGGCCAGTTCGACGCCGCAGCAATAGAGCTCGAAGCGCTCGGCGACCCGCGGATCATCTGCGCTCGGCCGGGCAAGGGCGGCCTCCGAAATCGGATAGCCGTAAAGGATGGTGGCGCGCCCCTGCCCCAGCGCCGGCTCGATCTTTTCCACCATCACCCGGCTGAACAGATCGGCCCAATTGTCGTCGGGCGCGGTGCGTAAGCCCGCCTGGAGCAGAGCCGCGTGCAGCGCTTCACGATCGGTGCTGCCGTCGGCGGCGACCGTGGCCAGCAGGTCGATGCCGGCATGGCGCATGAAAGCATCGGCGACGCTCAACCGTTCGGGCTCGGCGAACGGATCGGCCGCGCGGCCGCGAAAGGCGAAACGTTTTGCACCCGCGCGCTCGGCGGCCAGCGCGATAAGCCCGGTGCAGTCCTTCATCAGGCTCTCATAGGTCTCGTTAGCCCGGTACCATTCGAGCATGGTGAAGGACGGATGATGCAACGGGCCGCGCTCGCGGTTGCGATAGACGGCGCTCAGGCTGAAGATGCGCGTCTCGCCGGCGGTGAGCAGCTTCTTGCAGGCGAATTCCGGCGAGGTGTGCAAATAGAGCGGCAGACGCTGTCCGTCCGGCCCGATCGCCTCGGTGGCGAAGGCCGACAGATGCGCCTCGTTGCCGGGCGAGACCTGCAGCGCCGCCGTCTCGACCTCGATGAAATCGCGGCTGGCAAACCAGTCGCGCAGGGCCGCAGTGATGGCATTGCGCAGGATCAGCCGCGGCCGCCTGTCGGCGTGAACATCAGGCGTCCACCAGGGCGAGGCGGCGGTCATGACGACAGGATTTGCATGGAGGACTGGCGATTGCCGCCAAGATGCGCTAGGCCGCACCGAACGGCTCCCGCAGCCGATTTGCGCCGGTCGGCGCTCCCAGGCCAGTCAACGCTCTTAGGAATAAAGCCCGTGAAGGTCATCGCCAGTTCCCTACGCAAAGGCAATGTCGTCGAAAAGGACGGCAAGCTCTATGTGATCCTCTTTGCCGAAAACATCCATCCGGGCAAGGGCACGCCGGTGACCCAGCTCGACATGCGCCGTATCTCCGACGGGGTGAAGGTTTCGGAGCGCTACCGCACCACCGAGCAGGTCGAGCGCGCCTATGTCGAGGAGCGCGAGCACACCTTCCTCTACCGCGACGCAGAAGGCTTCCATTTCATGAACCCGGAAAGCTACGACCAGGTCGCGGTGCCGGAAAGCGTGGTCGGCGAGATGGCGCCCTATCTCAAGGAAGGCATGGCGGTCCAGATTTCCCAGTACAACGGCATCGCCATCTCGCTGGTGCTGCCGCAGCGCGCCACCTTCGAGGTGGTCGAGACCGAGCCGGTGACCAAGGGCCAGACGGCGTCCTCGTCCTACAAGCCGGCGACGCTATCCAACGGCGTGCGCACGCTGGTGCCGCCGCACATCACCGCCGGCACCCGCGTGGTGGTGATGACGGCCGATGGCGCGTATGTGGAGCGCGCCAAGGATTGAGGCTGGTGGATCGCTTGCGGGCGACAAGCCTCGCGTGCTGGAAGCCGGCTGAGCGCGCGGCGGCTAGTAGCGGGAGCAAATCGCGTACACAGCTGCCAGGTATGTGAGTGCAATCGTGACGTAGGAGACCGCGAGTTCGGCCACGATGGAGGTGATTTGAAGCAGCGTCACCGGAAAACCCTTTGTTAACCCTAGCTCGCACATACGCGTTAATCCTGTCTCTTAACAGTCCCCTATAAGTATCGGTGAGCGAGGCCCGCCACGGCGCCTGATCGTCGCAGAATGCCAAGGTAGAGGCCCAACCCGCGATTGCCCCATGCCATGATGCGCGCCGGGAAGAGTCTGCTTCACTGGACAGTGCAGCGGGTTTACTGGACAGTGCAGCGGGGCATTCAGCCAAGGATGAAACCCGCTACGAGAACCGTAAGGACCATCGACAGCGGAACGGCAAGAAGGCAGCAAGCCTCCAACCTGTTGATTTGCCAACGATTCATCGTGTGCTTCCCAGTTGGTTTCCTATCTAAACGGGCAAACCGGGACGGCGGTTCCACGGAAATGCCCGGCGTCATCCGCACCGCTCATAGTGCGATCGGCGCCAACCCTCATTCCCGGTCATCCAGCGGGCACGCGCCAGATGCGTCGCCCAGGCCCGGAATGCCCGTTCCGGTTCCTGGTTCGGATCAATATGCAGAACGGTGTGGACGACCTCACGCCAAATCGGCCCCGTCCGCCGAAGCATCGAGCAGCCGCATGTAAGTCAGCATGCAGTGCTCGTCATACGCGGTCAGCACCGAAGACGTCGGCGCCACGTCTGCGAAATGAGGGTCTAGCGGTGGCTTTGGCATTGCGATCTACCAGCAATGGCGCACCGTAACAGGCCGTCGAGAAGCCCGCGCCCTTCAATTGGAGGACGCTGGCCGATCGAGGCTCGCTGCGCGCCCCGAAAATCAGGATGCGGCTTGCTACATTCGCTTCTGGGGCTTTAGATGAGCCCATAGCACTGCGGCGGCAAACAAGAGCGCAAAGACAAGCGAGACATTAAAAATCGGATGGGTGCTGGACACAGCCGCCGTTGCCGCAACAATGCCGACGATCGCTAAGATTGCCCCCAAAACAACACCCATGAAACGCATTGCCAACCCTCACATCTCTTGGTCAGGTAGGCAGCCTCTGATGGCATGACAAGTTCATAGCGCCCGCCCCGTTTGCCCTCTACCCCCGCGGCCGCCGCATCAGCATCATCCCGTAATGCACCGCCAACAAATCCAGCCCGATCTTGAGCAGTTTAGAGACCACATCCCGCGGCTCGCCGGTCTGTTCGGCCAGGCTTTTTACCGTTTCGCCGGCGCAGCAGACTTTTTGCACCACGCCCGACACCTCCCAATGCGCAAGCGCCCTGGTGGCGTCGGCATAAGAGCGGCCGGCGGACAGGATGCGGTCGGCAACGCCGCCGCCGATGCGGCCACCGTCGACGCGCTCGGTCAGCGCCATCGGCTTGACACCGTCCTGCGCCGAGACGCGAAAATCCTCGCAGTAGCGCATACCCGCCTCGCGCTGCTGGCGCGACAGCGAGGTGATGCCGGTCAGCGGGTCGACATTGCGCACCCGCACAATGCCGCCGGTCGAGCTGTCATTGGAAACCTCATAGATGCGCTTCGCCTCCAGCGTGCCGGTCGCCAGCCGCTTGCGGCCGAAGGCGTCGTCCTTCAGCGCGAAATCATGGCCGACCTCCTTGCGGATGCGCACCTGCTCGGCCTCGCCCTTGGATAGTTTGGCCGGCTTGGCCTTTTGGGCGGTCTTCTTGCTCATCTGTGGCTCCTCGTTTGATTGCTGCCTTCGCAGGATCTGGGTTCCTCGCCCCACGGAGTGGGGAGAGGTGGCTCGGCAAAGCCGAGACGGAGAGGGGCAGTCGCGCCGCACGCTGGCGATTTCGTCGTTGAAGAGCTTAGGTCTTCATCGGTTTGGCCCTTGCAATTCCTCATCCGGCCTTGGCTTCGCGTAGGGCGCCCCCTCTCCGTCCCAGCTTCGCCGGGCCACCTTGTATGGGGCTTTCGCTGTCAAGGGGCCTTTTCAAGGCGGCCATCCCTTTGTTCGACGGTTTGGCGGCCATCCCTCCGTCCCGACCTGCTTTTGGAGGGAGCGTCG
>NZ_JBVVQY010000031.1:61218-65272 GCF_055811615.1 Mesorhizobium sp. WSM4807 | reverse complement strand
ATCTCCCCCCTTGTGGGGGAGATGTCCGGCAGGACAGAGGGGGGCGCGACGGAGCGCAACCGCTGGAAAACTGGTGACGGGCGCCACCCGATAATACTGTGGCTATCGCAGTTTCACGATATCGCCGCGCAACGCGGCCTGAATTCCTGCGGCTTCAGCCGAGGCGTGCGCTTGTCGAGCCCCGCCGCCGCCCTGTGCCGCGCGACTTGGCAACGGCGACTGCCGGCAACCTTCCGGCATCTTTCGCCATCGCCAAACCCCTATCCCGGGCTTCCTGAAGACTTGTCGTGTAGTAGGCGGTGTTTTCCAGACCGCTGAAGAAGTTTATGCGGTGAAGTTCGCCCTTTTTGCTTATGACAACGCCCGCTTTTCGAAGCACGTCCTGAACTGCCTTGTATGTCATTTTCATGGTTACCACCTTGCCAAGACAAGGCAGCATCGTCCTCTTGTGTAACCGTTTGGTGACGGCGATTCTTTAACGTGCAACAACAACAACGTGGCCGGACCCAAAAACTCATATCAGTTTAATGCAGCACACCGCGTGAATCTGGGATTCGTCACATTGGCCGACCGAGCGTCCAGAAAGGGCGGGAGTTCTTTACCCCCCGCCCTAACCTTGGCCTTATCAGGCTTCGGTCGTCTTCAGCGCGATGAACGTCATGTTCTTGACGCTCGACGCCGTGCGGTCCCAGTTCGCCGCCAGCGCCAGTTCGGCATCGGTGGCGAATTCGCCGGCCGAGGAGGCGTCGAGGAAGCGTGTGCCGGGCACATGCGGGACAAAATGCCGGCGGCCGACCATTTCGGTGACGCCGCCGCCATGGCCCTGGCGCGGCTTGCGGTCGAACTCCAGCGGCCCGCCTTCGGTATTGACCGGCAGCTCGTTCCACAGGATCGCCTTGTCCTTGAACATGAAGGCCGTGTAGACGCCAGCAGCGACCGGGATGTCGTCGTCGACGACAGCCCGCAGCCCCATGTAATAGGGGATCAGCGGCCCGCCCTGCTCAGACGGCGGCACATAATCGATGAGGTCGGCGAGCTTCAGCGCCTTCATCTGCTTGGAGTGCATCCAGATCGTCTTGAACTTGTCGGCGCGGTCGCCCATCAGATAGGCAGCCTCGATGATGTCGGTGTCGACGATCGAGGCGCCGGTGACGCGCACCAGATCGCCCGCATCATTGGCGAGGTTGTCGGCCACCACGCCCTTCAGGATGCCGAGCAGCGTCAGCTTGTTGGCGCGCTGCCAGTAGTCGGTCTGGCGGCGGACAATGAGTTTCTGCGGGTCGTCGCCGGCCAGGATCGAGGTCAGGTCCGGGATGCCCTAGGCCTGGGCGCGGACATTGCGGGCGGCGACCTCGCGGCGGGCGCCGATCTTCTTCAACTCGATCGAGTCGGCCGGATCGTCATTGACCGGCTCGGACGGATCATTGCCGAGATCCTTCCAGCCGGGCATGTCGACGGAACGGCCGCCCATGGAGAGCTTCGAGGCGATGGCCGGGTCGGAAAACAGGATCCCGGCCTGGTAGATCTCGAGCGACTGGACGTGCTCCTCGAACGAGTATTGTGCATAGACGGACGGAACGATCGCGTCCGCGATGCGGGTATAGGCGTCTGCCATTTTTGTGTTCCTTCAGGTTTGATTGACGGCTGCGCCCCCTCACCAGCCTCCGCTTCGCTCGGCTGACCTCTCCCCGCGGGGGAGAGGAGACCTGCAACGTCGGCGCCAGCCTCTTCTCCCCGCCCGGGAGAAGGTGGCCGCCCACGGGTCTTGCCGCCGGCAAGCCCGAGGACAGGCTCCGCGGCCGGATGAGGGGGCTTCGGATGTATGCCCTGTCTCACAAGGGGTTATTCGGTATCCATAGATCGGGGTTTTCGCCGGCCTCGCGTGCCAGCCGCCGGGCGCGGGCGGGATCGCTTTTGACGAGGGCTGAGATATCGGTCAGGTTGCGTTCGCCGGCGGCATTGCGCTTGAAGGGATTGCCTGCGCTCAAAGCCGCACCGCCGTCGATCGTGTCTTCCCTGAACATCGCCTCGCCGACGGCGTGGAACGCCTTGGCGATCTGCGGATCGGTCAGGGCTCCGTCAGGCAGGAGGATGCCCTTCGCCTTGTAGGCATCGACCAGGCCGAGCTTTTTCATCGCCCGGTTGGCGACCTCCAGTCTCTGGCGAAAGCTGTCGCTGTCGGTCGGTCCCCAATCCCTGACCAGGTCGTCGTGAGTGGCCTCGACCGAACGGGCAAGGGCGATCTGCTGCACCTTGGCCTGCTCGGCCATGTAGCCGACGAAGCGGTCGTGATAGTCCTGCGCCACCTTCGGCGTGGCGCCGGCCTCGACCGCCCAGGCCTTGGACGCATTGGCGAGCTCGTCCGAATAGGCGAAGTCTTCGGGAAGCCCGTCGGGGCGCCTGTACTCGATCTTGTCGGGCGATGTCAGCGGACGCATCGCCTCAGGCAACCGGGCATGGAACCTGTCCCAGTCTTCCCCAGGTGCGTCCGCCGCCGGAACGCGAAGGCTTTCGCCCTGCTGCCGTTCCAGCTCCGCATAGGATGTGAAAACCCGATCGAGGCTTTCAGGCTTGGTCCAGCCCTTGGTTTCAGCGAGCTTGCGGTTGCCTTCGGAAAGACCGTCAAACCAACTTTCTGCAGCCGGCGGGGCGGACCCGTTGTCCCCGGCGGCCGGTGGCCGTGCAAGGTTGCCCGCCGGTGGCGAAGCCACCACGGACCCGGCGTCTGCCAGATCTGTCATGAGAAATATTCCTTTTGTTGTTTGGAAATGGAAAGACACTGGCCGGTTCAGCCCGGCTTTTTTGCTTTTGGATCTAAGGGATCGGTTGGGCGGGTCGAATCGTTGCGGCCGCAGCCTGATTCATTTCGACAGAGCCTGACTCCATCGACTTGTTTGACTATGATCTTTCCGAGTCGGAAGCACTCGCCGTCAAGACGAAAGAAACCATGTCTCATTTCGTGACAAGTGGTTGCCGCTGTTCCGCCGCAATGCGACCGCACTTGGCAAACACTTGGCAAAACCAGCCAGTGTATTAGTTCATAGGCTTCAACGGAGTATCAGACGATGACCATGTACAAAGCCATTGCCGCCCTGCTTGTGACTGCCGCGCTGGCAGGATGTGCACAGACCGAAGGCCAGCAAAGAGCCACCACGGGGGCCCTGGTCGGCGGCGCTGGCGGCGCTCTGGTCGGTCAGGCCCTGGGCCGCGACACCAAGAGCACGGTTATCGGTGCAGCCAGCGGCGCCCTGCTGGGGGCGGTCGTGGGCAGCGCGACCACGCCGCAGCGGCGCGGCGAACAGCTTTGCCGGTATCAGGATCGCTACGGCCGCATCTACACCGCACCTTGCGACGACCGCTACTACCGCGGCGATTATTGAGCGATAGCGGACTGCAAACTACGGCAAGGCCGGCAGGACAGAGGGGGCGCCGTAGAGCGCCAACCTCAATAGCGACCGAGCATTGAGCGATGCCTCACACGCCACTGCCTCCGCGAAATCGCGCAAATGCCAAGTCGATGCGGAAGGTGATGACCGGTGCCGAACTGAAGCTCTGGAACGAGCTTCGCGCGCACCGGCTGATGGGGCTTGGCTTCCGCCGACAATTTCCGATCGCCAGTTACATTGTCGACTTCGCTTGCCCGGACAAGAAGCTCGTCATCGAAGTCGATGGTTCGCAGCATGCCGACGCCAATGCGGGCGATGAGGCAAGAACAAAGCGTCTTGAACAAGACGGCTGGACCATCCTACGCTTCTGGAACGACGACGTCATTCGCGACATCGACAATGTCTGCCAGCACATTGTGATCGAGGCAGGGCTCGCAGGTGCGACTTGATACGCCGGCGGGACAGCGCCCCCCTCTGTCCTGCCCTCTTTGCCACCACCTGGCATCTCCCCCACAGGTGGGGAGATCAGCAGCTTCGCCGACAGCGCCTCTTTTTGAGGTTGGCGATTGGCGAAATCAAAGATGACAGCCAATCTCCCCCACAAGGGGGGAGATTGGCAGCTTCGCCGACACCGCGCCTTCGGGCCTTGTTCCTACCTCCCCTCCAGC
>NZ_JBVVQY010000031.1:56543-61118 GCF_055811615.1 Mesorhizobium sp. WSM4807 | reverse complement strand
ATCTCCCCCACAAGGGGGGAGATTGGCAGCTTCGCCGACACCGCGCCTTCGGGCCTTGTTCCTACCTCCCCTCCAGCCGCGCCGCCTGCTCCAGCGCCGCCAGCCGCTCAGCGTCCAGCGTCAGGAACCCCATGATGTGCTGCACCACTTCGGCGCGCGCATTGCTCAGTGCGCTGTGCAGTTCGAAGCCGTTCGGCGTCTTCGTCTTGGCCAGCCACTCGCCATAGGACGGGCGGCGGTAATAGCCGGTCGCCGCCGTCAGGTCGGCCAGCACCATCTCGCCGTCCTGGCCTGAGAACACCCTGAGATAGGCCTTGGTCAGCGCGTCCTGCGCCTTGGCCGGGCCGCCGGCCTGGCTCGAATGGGCGAAGCGTTTGCCGCTCATGCGCCGTCGCCCTCGCCGCCCTGCGGCATCAGCCCGCTGAGACTGTCGAGCAGGCCGCTGTCACGCGCCTGCACGGCGGCGGGCATGGCATCCCTGGCCACCTTGCCGGCGGCGGCGATCGCCGCCATGGCGGCCTGTGCAGCTTGAGCCTTGGCTCTGGCATCGCGGATATCAGCCACTTCGTCGTGGCGGCGAAAAATGCGTTGCGGGCTGCGGCCGGCACTCTGCACGATCTTGAGCGCCTCGTCGCCGTCGATATTGTCCATGACGCCGGGATCGAACTGCGCCATCTGCATGGCCGTGGTGACGACCTGAATGGTGTCGCGCGCCTCGGCCGAGCGGCGCAGCACGTCGAGCGGCCCGGTGAAGGTCGGCCGCACCGCCTTGCCGGCAAGGCTCGCCGGCGGCAGGAACCGGCTGTCTTCCTCATACAATCCTTTGTCCTCGAGAATACCGAGCTCGCGGTCGAGATTCGCGGCAAACCCGGCCTGGATGATCGAGCCGGAGGGCCCGAGCAACGCGCCCTTCTCCTCCTGCCGGATCAGCGCTTCCGTGGCCGTCATCTGCGGGTTCTGCACCAGTGTCTGGAACAGGTTGACGAACATCATGTCGCGGATCTCCGCAGCCCGGCTTTCCGCGTAGTCGAATGCATAGGTCGGGTTCTGGCCCACAGCGATCGGCGCAATCAGCGGCCTGCCATTGTCGTCGATCAGGCCGGGATAGTTCTCGCCGGGATTGAGCACCGGCACATAGTCGAGCCGTGCCTTCGACGCGGTCGCCGGATCGGTGATCTGCTGCAGCGCCCTGAGGCCGGAGCGGCGCACGGCGTTTTCCTCGCGCACGGTGGTCAACGCCTCGATGGTCGGCGAGATGCCATAGGGGTCGCCTTCATAGCGGCGCCAGTTTAAGCACGACACCGGGAAGGAGCGGAAACCGCTCTCCCTGACGATGACCTCCTCGTCCTCGATGACGTGATAGGAAGCGAAGGCCGTGTCGAGATACTGGTAGGATCCGCCCAACCGGTACATCTTGCGCTCGTCGCGCGGCTGGATGCACTGGATCAGCGAAATTTTGGTCTCGCATTTGGCCGGGTCGTCGACCAGCATTTTGATCCGCGCCGGCAGTTTCTCATAGCCGAGCAGCTGCGCCGACTGGCGCGCCGTGCGCTCGTAGCGGCGGTGGAAAATGTCGACCTGACCCCAGCGGTTGCGGCAGAGATAGCCCTCGACCACCGGGATCGAGGCATAGCGGATCAGCGTGCCGCCAAAGCCCTCCTCGGCGTAGAGATACGCCGGGCCGTAGCGCACGACATTGCGCAGGCAGGCCTGCGTCGCCGGCACGAAATTCGAATTGGCGGAATAGCGCAGCGCAAACAGGAAATCGCGAAGCGCCTCCGCCCACTCCTTCTCCTCGTCGGTCTCCTCGTCATTCATGGCGGCGGTCGACAGCCCGTGCCATTTTTCCGACTGCGGGATGATCAGGCTTTCCAGCCCGGCGGCCAGCCGGTTTGCAGCCGAGTTGATGGTGTTGGCGTAGACGCGGGCGCCGCGCCGCTCCTGCCGCTCGGCCTGCGTAGCCGCGCCGGATTGCCGGCGCCCACTCCAGACATCGGGCGCGTCGGGGTCGCAGAATTCCGACACCGCCTCCCAGACAGCCTCATACTGGCTGCGCTCTGTCTCGAGTTCCGCCTGTCGTGACAGGATATCGTGGGCGCGGGAATCGCTCGTCATGGCATTCTTTCTTCGGTGGTATCAGCCTGTTCGAAGCCCAGATATTGCCAAGGCCAGGTCGAATTTTGTTCGCTTTTGCGATGTTCAACGGGGCGCGGCGGGGATTTAAGGAGATCGATTTGACAATGACGGAAAGCCTACCCGGCGCCCTGAAGAGGCGAAGCAAGCAGGTTGCAAAGCGGCTGCTCGGCTACGATTCCCGCAATTGGCTGCGCATCAGGCAGATCGAGGCGTTCACCGCGTTTCTTGAGGCGGACGGCCGCAAATCATCAGACGTGATCGAGATCTCGCCCGGCTGGAACCGCCATTGGAAGACGATGTGTTCCAACTATACCTCGGTCGATTTCCCCGATTTCGACATCTGCAAGGACCGCACCGACCGGCAATATTCCGTCGTCATCGCCGACCAGGTGCTGGAGCATGTGCAGCAGCCGCTCGCCGCGGCACAGAATATCCATGCCATGACCCGGCCGGGCGGCTGGGCGATGGTGGCGACGCCGTTCCTGTTCAGGGTGCATGCCAGGCCGCACGACTACAACCGCTGGACCGCCGCCGGCCTCAAGCAGGTGCTGGTCGAAGGCGGCTTCCCCCGGGCGGAAATCCAGGTGTTCAGCTGGGGCAACAAAGCCTGCGCAAAAGCCCATATCGGCGGCCCCGTGCGCGCCTACGGCCTATGGCGCGACCTCAGCAACGACGAGGAATACCCGCTGATGGTGTGGGCATTTGCACGCAAGCCGGGGGTGAGAGCGTAATCTCCCCCCTTGAGGGGGAGATGTCGCCGAAGGCGACAGACGCCGCGCGTAAAGCGCCAACCTTGATCTGCCGCAGGAGGCCGCGTCCGGTCGCGCCGACCCCCTCTGGCCTGCCCTCTTTGCCACCACTTGGCATCTCCCCCTCAAGGGGGGAGATTACGCCCTTCATCGCGCCCATCTCACACCCCCAGCAGCACGCGGCGCTGGTCGGTGAGGTCGCTCGGCGACAGGTCGGTCTTGACCGTGCCGGCGGTGCCCTGGCGCTGCTCGAGCTCAGCCCTGAGTGCGGCTTCGCGCGCCTGCACGTCCTTGTCGGCAATGGTCGGTGTCGGCGGCAGCGGCTTCAGCGCCGGCGGCTTTTGAAAAAGGCACATGGTTCCAGCTTTCTCTTGTCCAGTCGTAGAGCAAAAAATCTTCGCCGTTGCGGCCGTAGCCCGGCAGGCGGCAGCGTTGCGTGGCGCCAAGCCGGGCGAGCCAGCGCAGCGCCAATTCATTGGCGGCCAGCGCCCGCGCCTCGACCCGCCAGGCGCCGCGCGCGGCCACGTCAGGCCCGAGCACGGCGTGAAAGAACTCGGTAATACCAGGCACGCAGCGCTTCATGCGGCGCGTGCCCCAGCTCCAGGCAATCCACAACCCGCCGCGCTGCTCGGCGGCGCCAAAGCCGGCTTCCGAATTGCCGTCGAGCTCGGCGACATAAGCAAACCCCTGCAGCGCCGTCAGCGCCAGCAGCGCCGGCGACCATTCGTCGAACTGGCAGTCGATCTCGGCCCGGTCTTCGGGGCGCAGATTAGCGGCGATGTAGCTGAGGTCGCGCAGGGTTGCGGGGACGATGCGGACGGTCATGAGGCGATCATGGTATGTGGTTGCCTTCGAGTCACCGAAACGCCCCCAGCGGATCACTCTGCCCCGCCTTTCGCCGCACCGCCTTGAACTCCGCCGGGTCGACCACCGCTTCCCTCAGCATCATCACGCCGTAGCGTGTCGCGGCCATCAGATCGTCGCGCAGCTTCACCACCTGGCCATCCTTGCGGTGATAGAGACGGAACTCCTCGAACCAGGGCAAAAGCGTCGAAAACACCTTGAAGCGGCCGCTCTGCATGCGGTCGAGCATCTCCATCAGCCCGGCCTCGACCGACACCGAACCGTCGGCGAACTGCGCATGGCTGGTCAGCATGTTGAGCCCATGCGCCGCGTATTGCCGGGCAAGTGCCACGCCCGCACCTTCCAGCGTCTCGCGGCGGCCGTCGCGCGGCCATGCCCAGGGCAACCATTCGCCCCACGGTTTTAAGGTCAGCGCCTGCATCGCCGGCGTTTGCTGCGACGCCCGGCAGGCTTTGACGACGTAGACGACATCGGCCTCGGTATCCCAGGCGAGCTCGACCGCTGCAGACGGATGGTCCCAGCCGAAATCCAGCGCGCCGAGCCGCGGCCAGTAGCGCGGCAGCCGGAACGGCTCGCAGGCGATCAGCTCTTCCGGGACCGGAAAGATGCGGCCGGAGCCGAGCACCGGAATGCCCTTGGCCCGCGCCTCGCGCTCATGCGCGGGATAGGCGGCGACGATCGCGGCGCGCTGCTGCGGCGTGTAATGCTCGGCATCGTCGATGGTCATGAAGGTGACATGGCGGGTCATTTCTTCGCCCTCGCACTTGAATCATGTTGGGAGGCGCCGGACGTATGGTGTTGTTTGGCCAAGGACTTTTTGGATGGC
>NZ_JBVVQY010000031.1:44463-56443 GCF_055811615.1 Mesorhizobium sp. WSM4807 | reverse complement strand
TCTTCGCCCTCGCACTTGAATCATGTTGGGAGGCGCCGGACGTATGGTGTTGTTTGGCCAAGGACTTTTTGGATGGCAGGACAGAGGGGGGCGCGAAGGAACGCAACGGGTGAGCGGAAGCGAGAGCTTCCTTCCCAAAAACCAGCTCACCTCCCCATTCCCTCCACCTCCTCCGCCGACAAAAACAACAGCACCACCTCCGACATGCCGAGCAGCGGCGTGAAGGTGACGATGGTGATGCCGCCTGTCGCGTTGGTGCGGGTCAGGCCTTCCGAATAGATGTCGAGCGGCGGCTCCTCGTCGAACCAGACGCCGTGCAGCGTCTCGCCCTGCCATTTCTCGCGACCCTTCTCATAGCTCTTGAACGACAGCACCGATTCATCGGCCTGGACATCGCCGCCGCCGCCATGGCGCACCACGACGCTGTCCAGCCCATGCGGCGCGCCGCGCCCCATGATGGTGCTGACAATGGCGTCGGCCGGGATCATGCCGGTGCCCCACGCCGCCGGCTGCTGCGGCGGGCCGATCAGGATGCGCTGCGGGTTGTCGCGCGTGCCCTCGGCGGTGACGCCGGCCGCCCACAGCCGCACGGCCGTGTCGAAAACCTTGCCTTGCCACCACTCAGGATAGCGGCCGGTGAGATGCATTGCCCATTCAGCACCGCCGGCCCTTGTCTTGCCGAGCTGGTTGCCGGCCATGAACAGCCGCTCGCGGTTGGTCGCGCCCGCCGCATGGAACTCGGCCTGCCTGAGATAGGGCCGATAGGCGGCAAGCTGGTTAGTGCGCCGCCTCCGGTCCAATTCCCTGAGCAGGTTCAGATACTCGGTCTTCGCCGTCGAGGCCGGGCTTGGTGAGACCCGGTTTCCCGAGGCCCGGTTTCCCGAGGCCCGGTTTTCCGAGGAATGGCCGAAGGACGGCTTCGAGGCCGCGGATGCGCTGCCTGATTTCGTCATCGCTCAATACATCCAGACTGTTGATGTTGACGTGCAGATCCTTGGGCAGCACCGACAGCACGATCTTCAGATACTGGTCGGGCTTTTCGGTACGGACCTCGGCGATGACGCCGGCGCCATGCGCCCGGAAATCGGCGCGGATGGCTTCCAGAAAACCATCGGCCAGCGTTTTCTTCGCCCGCCTCGGTCGGCCAGAGGGCCGTTCCGTCACATCAGGCGGTTCGTCGTCGAAAGAATCCTCGGCCATGCCCTACCCCATCATCCCGCCGCCGGCTTCGCTGTTTTCTTGGCCGGGCGCGTAGGTTTCTTGCGCGCCCGCTTGCCGGGCTTTGCAGACGTTGGCTTCCGCGGCCGGCTTGCCGCATCGCCCTTTGCCGCAGCCGCGCTGCCGGACTTGCCGGCGCCTGACGCGGCTTTGAGCGCCGCCCTGGCGATGCTCACCGCACCGGCGCTGACGCCCGCTTGCGGAAACCCAAAGCCGCCGGCCGCGTCGACTCCCCGGACCATGCCGATCCGCACACCGGCGGCGACCGGCTCGACCCGGCCGTGGCGCGCAGGTGCGGCGCCCTCGAACTGGCCAATTGCACTGACGACCTCGCGGCCGTCATCGTCGGTGATGATGGTGGCGTAACGCTTGGACATGGGGGGTAAACCTGGCAGGCACACGACATCGCCGCGCGCTACGGAATGGATGGTGAGACAATGGATGGCGAGACTTTGTGGCGAAAGACGGTGACTTAAACCTGACGATCGCCAGACCGCGTTCCTTCGCGCCCCCCTCTGGCCTGCCGGCCATCTCCCCCACTTGGGGGGAGATTGGCAGTTCGAGCGCGGTCCCTATTCCTGCGATGCCGGTGATTGGCGAAAGCCGAGGTGACATCCGATCTCCCCCCAAGTGGGGGAGATGGCCGGCAGGACAGAGGGGGGCGGCTGTCCCGCCGACATTCATCCAAGCAAGCGAAAGATGGTCCAAAAACAAAAACCCGCCTCGGCGGGCGGGTCGTTGGCGCAAATCAGCATCATGAATATATTCCTAGCATAGCTGCCGTCACAAAGCAAGCGAAATCTCGCGGGCCGGCCTAAAATTCGGCCGCCCGCCGCGATATGGTGCAGTTGTCCGGATCGGAACCGGCGTTCGCGCGTTTGCAATTTTGCCAATGGGAGCAAAGCCATGAATGTCGCCAATCTGCAACTCGAAGGCCTGCTGATGGCCGTCGCAGCGATCAACCAGGTCCTTGTCCGCAAGGGCGTGCTGACGGTCGAAGAGATAGACATCGCCTTGCGCAAGGCCGAAGCCAGCGAGACCAGCGAGGAGCGGTCCGAAGGCATGTCGGCGTCGAGCCGCGATGCCGTCAACTTCCCGATCCGGCTGCTGGAACTGGCCAATCAGTGCCAGCCGGAGGCGGACATGCCGTCGTTCTCGAAACTGGCGCGCATGGTCGGCCAGATGAAGGAACCCTACAACGACCAGATGTGACGTTGCGATCGCCTCCCGTATCGGAACGCCGCTTGCCAGCCGAGGCGCCATCAGCTGCCCGATACAGGCTTCCAGGTCAGCACGCGGCCCGGCCCGTGCACGGCGGCAAACAGCAGTCCGGCCAGGAAAGTAAAATGATCGACGAAGAAGCCGAATTCGGCCTGGTTGCCGGCCCAGTGCGACGGGCCGTGGAAGGCAAAGGCGAGGAACAGCACATAGGCGGCGGCGACAAGGGCGGCCTGCGAGAAGAAGACGCCGGTCAGGAAGCACAGCACGAGGACGACCTCGAGCAGGGCCGCGCACCAGGCCAGAAACAACGGGAACGGAAATCCGGCGGCGGCGATGTAGCCCGCGGTGGCGCCCATGTCGATGAACTTGAAGGTCACCGCCATCACGAAGACGGCCGCGAAGATCAGGCGGCCAATGAGGATTGCCGCGGTTTGCCACGGCGTTTGAACCGGTGATTGAGCTGATTCCAACGACATGATGTCCTCCGGGGTTGCGACGGGTTTCGCCCCAAGGACGATACACCAGCCGCAAACCCGACAATCATCCCCGAGAACCCTGGCTGGGATCAGCGACCCGTGGGCATGCCTTTGCAGGACTTGGGTTCCTCGCCCCCACGAAAGTGGGGGAGAGGTGGCGCGGCGAAGCCGCGACGGAGAGGGGGACTGCGCCCGCAATGAAAGACCCCTCTCTCCGTCCGCTTCGCGGCCACCTATCCCCCGCTTCGCACGGGGCGAGGAATCCAAGCTTAGAACTATCCTACCTTCGCCTCCGGGTGGCTGATCGAATCCCGCACCGTCCCATACTGGCTGCCCCAGCGGTCGGTCATGTCGCAGCGTATGTCCCACAGCTCCGGGAAGAAGCGATGAAGGGCGCCGGCCTGCAGCAGTTCGACCGGCCGGCCCTTCAGCGATTTCGAGCCCAGCCCGATCGAACGGTGGATGAGGTAGAGATGATTGGCGCGGAATTTCTGAAACAGCTCGTCGAATTCGATCAGCGCCTCGGCGACGACATAGCTGTCGCCGTGATCATACCTGATATCATAGACATCCTCGACCGAGAGCCCGCGACCATCGAGATAGGACGCCTGGAAGGCGCGCCACAGGTCCGGCGGCATGCGCAGCAAGAGCTTGAAGCCTGGTGATTCCTGGCCGCTGCCATTGCCGAGCTGCAGCCGAATCTCCTGGTATTCCTTGGGCGACATGGTTTCGAGCAGGTCGAGCTGCGCCGTCATCATGCGCATCAGCCGATGCACGCGCCCCATCAGCGTGACGACGCGATGCGTGTTCTGCTGTTCGAGAAAGTCGACGACATCGACCAGCGTGTAGGTGATGAGCTTCATCCACAGCTCCTCGACCTGATGCACGATCTGGAACTGCAGCTCGTCGGCATTCACCATCTCGGCCAGCGGCTTCTGGCAGCGGCGCTCGCCGACGAGGTCGGCTTAAGCAAGACGCCGTGCTGGAAGCGGGTCAAGGCGCTGGAGGACGCCGGCATCATCCGTGGCTACTCGACACGGATCGACCCGGCAAAGCTCGGCTTCGGCATCGAAGCCTTTATCCAGGTGTCGATCGATTTCGAGCTTTCCGAAGCCTTCGAGGCCGCAGTCCAGGCGCACCCGCTGATCCGGCGCTGCCACGCCACGACAGGCGAGGCCGACTATCTCCTGCAGATCGTGACGGTCGACATGATGGCGCTGGACAGGATGCTGCGCGTCGAGCTCAGCCGCCTGCCCGGCGTGCGCCGGACGATCACGTCGATGGCCATGCGCGAGATCAAGGGTGACGTTTCTTTCGCCAATGCCGTTGGTCATACGCAAAAGCGATAACGGGCCGACAGCGCCCGCGACGGCTCCCCTAATAAAATCCTTCCAGTAATTTCTTTTCGGAACACTGTATGTGGGTGTCAGGTGGGCTCATCGACGTTTCACTTATGCCAGAAGAGTCCATTTTCTTCAGCAATTCGCCAAAGCAAATGTCAAAATTGTCCACACCGGAATCCACATCGGAATCCAGAGAGGGTTTTCTGCACACTTCAAATGACGGGTCGTAATATTTGCTTTCCTTGTTTGAAATTAGATATTGAACGTAGGCCTCCACTATCATCAACGGCAAGGTCAAGGAGTCTTTTTCATATTCATTTTCTATTTTGTCTAGCGCATTCAAGCTAAGAATTTGCCCATGCCGATGAGCCAGGACTGCGAACCTGAATGCAATTTCACTATCTTCCAGATCGCTGGCTGGCTGCCAAGGATGAGAACCTTGTAAAAGAAAGAGCTGATAGCATCAGATAAGAATTTATTTTGTTATTCTCACGATTTTTCCAAAACAAATGCCAAATGCTATGGCAGTCACTATCATCGAATTTTTCCATTTTTGCATTGATAGTCTCAAAAGTCTCTTCAGACTTTGACTTGGTAGGCAGGCACGCCATGGCTGATGCTGCAATCAGGGCGACTGCCATAAGAGCGTGTTTCGCAAACATCCTTCTCACCGGTCGATACTCCATGTGGCGCGCCAAGGTGGCAGCGCTTCGATCAGGGCCTCGTCATCAGCTCGCGCCCCAGCCGTTTCGGTGGCTCGGCCCGCAATACCACATTTGTCGTCACCGCGCCGTACCGGCCGATTGTGTCGACGATGCTTTCAAGGTCGGGCGGCGACGGGACCACGACTTTGACCAGAAAACAATCCTCGCCGGTCACTCGCAGCACTTCGATCACCTCAGGCAATTGCGCGAATTTTTTCAGGCAGGCCTGGATGTGCTCATGCGTGGTGCGCAAGCGGATGACGGCCATGGTGCCGAGCCCGAGTGCTGCCGGATCGATCACCGCCTTGTAGCCGGCAATGATCCCACGTTCCTCCAGCCGCTTGACCCGCTCCGAGGTGGCGGGCTGGGACAGGCCGACGCGCCGGCCGAGCTCCGAAATGCCGATCCGGCCGTCCTCCTGCAGGGCTTCGACGATCGCCACATCGGTGGGATCAAGTTTTGGACGATAAATGCCGTTCTGCATCGAAGCCTTCAATCCATCGGAATTCGCCGCTCTTTTCCGATGATCTCTCATTCCACTGGCCAAGGAAAGACTTAGAATCCGGGCGAGGATTCCACGAGAAACAAGGCTTCCCATGACTGACTTCATCATCGTGCCGGGCATTGGCGGGTCGGGCGAGGCCCATTGGCAGACCCGCTGGCAGCGGGTGAACCCGGCCATGCGGCGATTCACGCCGGCAAGCTGGGATCTGCCGGATTTCGACGACTGGGTCGCTGCCTTGGAGACCGCGGTGTCCGAGGCCAAGACACCGCCCGTGCTCGTCGCTCATAGCCTCGGCTGCCTGCTGGTCGCGCACTGGCAGCGCATCTCGGGCCGCGACGTCAGCGGTGCATTCCTGGTCGCGGTTCCTGATCCGGCGGCGTCAGCCTTTCCCTCTGTCGCGCACCGCTTCGCCGGCACCCCGCAACAGCGGCTTCGTTTTCGCTCGCTGGTCGTTGCCAGCACCAACGATCTCTATGGCTCGCTGGACTCAGTCAGGGCCAAAGCCGGCCAATGGGGCAGCGAACTGCATGTAGCCGGACCGCTCGGCCACATCAATGGCGACAGCGGCCTCGGCGAATGGACAACAGGAATGGAACTGCTGCGGGCCTTCATGGAACAGACGGGAGGCGGCCAAGGCTTGCTTCGCTAAGGTGAGTGATCCAGCGGACGCTCGCGTCCTAAGACCGCAGCCGGCCTAGGCGCGCAAGGTCCGGGCTAGCAGACGATAGACAATGATTTGCGCAAGGCGGCGAAGCTGAAGCGCTCTGTCCGCTGAGTGCGGCGAGGCCCCTCGCTCTCTGCTGTTCGGCGTCAGCTTTCCGCTTCGGGCAGTCCTCGTAGTCATGGTCGCGCCCGCCGCAATAAGCGCAGCATTTTGCAGGGATATCGGGGCGAAACATCGTCATGCATTGAAATGCACGTGGCGCCGGTCTGGTTGCGTCGCACCGTTACTTTTCGCTTACATTAGGGACTTGGGTGCTAAATCCGGGGCTTAAGGCGTGTAGCCCAGTGCGGCGAGGGCCGACAGCCCTGCAATCAGGCCAATTGCAATAACAATGCCGAAATGCCGTTCCAGGAATTTGCGCCCCTGCCAGTCGTATCGCATATCTGAAACTCCGCCGCGTAATCTGGGGCAGTGTGTTCAGGCGTCAAGGCCGGGGTCTTGACGGGCGGTAGTCAGGCAGCTGCCATTGTTCATATCGTGGTTCATCGGAACGTGGAACGACACGCTAAAGCTGAGCTTCGATAGCCGCCTTGTCTATAACAGACCATACTTGTACAATCTTTTTGTCCCGAAATTCATAGATAACATTCTCGGCAAAGGAAACTCTCCTCCCGCTTACAGGGAGGCCGAGGAATGTTCCTTTCGGGGTACAATCGAAGTCAAGCCGGCTCGCTATATAAGGCGGATCGGAAATCAACATCCGGACGTTGAAAGAAAGGTCCGGGATTTCAGCAAAGTCTGTCTCCAGCATTTCGCGATAACCTGACAAGCCGAGCCGCCGGCTATTGTGGATCACCTCATCATCAACGAACTGTCCCAGCTTCGGCCAGTCCTGCTTATTCAGGCAGGCAATGTAGTCTCGGTAGACGTCGCGGAGGTCGGTTTTAATCACGGCGATTGCTCCTATCTCTACAAGGTCCTGCTGCAAAGGCGGTATTCTCGCGCTCACGCAGATGACGGCATGAAGCGGCTTCATGCGCGGATGAGAAAGTGTTAGACAGCGTCCACTTCCTCTATTCCCGCTTCGTCTAATGGTAGGACAGCGCCCTTTGAAGGCGTGAATCGTGGTTCGAGTCCATGAGCGGGAACCAGTAATTTCAATAACTTAGATAATTTTCTCGCCAAACTGTCCAATATTTGGCCTATAATCGCCGAGGTGGGCACAGGGAGCGGGCTATTCGCTACCTGCAAAGAACAGGGGCGGCGCACCTCGTACGGTTGTTTTAGTAGGGTTCCTGCGACTATCGGCAGGTCCACGCGATATGGATGCGACATGGGGGAACCGCAATGGGCGCAATCGAAGACGTTCGAAAATGGCTGGCCGACATGCCTCTCTGGCGGGAACTCGGGCAGATGCCGGATCGGGTCGCGGCGATCGAGGCCCGCATGGCTGCGATGGAGGATCGCCTAAAAACTAGACCAGGGGAAACCTACCCCAAATGCGGCGAGCACACCATGAGGCTTTCTCACAGCGGACGAGTGACTGGCTCTGCGGCAAACAGGAACGAAACGACGTTTTTCGAACGCCGAATGCAGTCACCAAGAACACCGGATAGTGCGCCTATGAAAAGCCCGCGCCCGTGAGGCAGCGGACTGGTCGTGCGCGGCCTGGCGGGGCCGTGATATATCTCGACCACGCGGTATCCGCATCGGGCTTGCGGTGAAGGGCAGGCCGAGCGGAACTCGGCCTCGTTCGTGTTGAGCAATATGCAAAAAGGTCCGATCATCATGACCGACGGTGACACGGCCTATCGCGCGACGAGAGCGTGCTGCCGAATAAGTGCAGGTGCCTGACACACTGCGGCAGACCTGACCACGCCAACCTCCACCTTCAGCAATCCTCGTCTATCGTTGCAATCGCCGAAGGCACTACCCGATCGTCGTTCGACTACCAGCGGCTTGAGATGGCTAAGCCGTGCCATCCCTGCGTCTTCAGGCAGATTGCCGCGCCCTGGGGTTCTAGCTTGACGTCGGTTTGCGGCGAAAATTTACCGAAAAAGCAACCTATGTTAGAGACTGCTTATAAATAGACCTTACACTGCCCAACCTGTTCTCGCCAAGGAGGGAGTGAGGAACTGCAAGAGACTCAAACCGAGGGCATCGAGTGCGGTTGGCGCGTGGAGTGCTCTACTCGACGCGTGTACCTCAATCGCGCCGGAGCGAGAGGCAATGATGACAAGACAATCCTTTGTAACAGTACTTGTCGGGCCGAGCGAGTTACTCCGAGAAGGCCTTAGTCGAATCCTGGATGCGGCAAAGTTTCGGGTCCTTTTCTCTGCGGCTTGTGTTCACGATCTTCTGCAGAAGCCGCTAGCCCAGCACCGGTCCATCTTGCTCATCATAGATGTCGGCGGTACTGATGCGGATGCTGAATTCGCACAAATTGCAGAATTCAAAGCGATTTATCCGACCAGCCATGTCGTCGCGCTAGCCGATCACTGTCGATCGACCGATATAGTTTCAGCTTTTCGTGCGGGGGCAGACGGGTATTTGATAAAAGTCGCTCCTTACGACACCTTCATCAAAGCTCTCGAATTGGTTATGCTAGGGCAGACGGTGTTACCTGCCGAAACTTCAACGGCTATTCAAGAAATAAGGCATGATCTGAAACCTGACGCGGTAGCTGATGAGTTAACAAAGGTGGTTGTTAACGTGGAGCATGAGGATCAAGAACTATCAATTTTGTCAAATCGGGAAAACTGTATTCTACGCCGCTTAATCGAAGGGGAGTCTAACAAAGCCATCGCGCGCGAGATCAACATTGCCGAAGCTACGGTGAAGGTACACGTCAAGGCCATCCTCCGAAAGATCCGGGTCCGCAACCGCACACAGGCTGCAGTTTGGGCGATGAACCATGGCATGCTTACTCCCGCATCTGGCAATGCCCCGTCGGGGAGCGAAAAGATGGCAACTCAGCCGTCTCACAATATATCATCACTCGGGCTGGTGCATTCGCTTTTGCCAAAGCTTCGCCCTGATATGAGCCTCCACTATCAAGAACCATACGCTCAAATCCCCCGGCGATGGTAGCGAGCGGTGGAGACGGCATCGCAGGGGCCATGAGGTGGAGGGCTTTATCAAAGTGGGCAAAGCAAAAATTACATCTGGATTTTCGTTCAGCGAAGTGCGGATCGGAACGGTCGAGGGCGGAGAATCGGGGGTTCTGGTGTGGAAATGCGACCAACTGGTGGCGGTCCTCACCCAGATCGACGAGGAAGCCTACTCGACGAAAGGCAAATGGTTTCTCGAGACGGGATTCGGGCTGCTAAGCGGGCAGCACAAGAATTTCGATACGATGGAGGAGGCAATAAGATGGGTTGGCAGATACACCTTCCCCGAGCCTGCTTACACTGCAGATTGAGCGACCGTTCCGAGGCAATTGATCCGAAGATGATCACGTCCGTTGAAGTGCGGCGGGCTGCTCATCTTTGCCCGGACACTTTAGGCGCAACTGGTCCATTCCAGGATCCCCGAATGCGGAGACGATGATCCCGGAATACTTTGCCAGATATCTCTGCGAGTTCAATGACCGCCTTGGCACCAATCGCCAATTTGTCATCGTCATAAATCAGAGGTGCGCCGCGTTGCGCCGTTGCACCTTCGACCGTCACGCCAGTCGTTTCTTTGCCAAAACTCCAATGGCAAAGATTGACGCCAAACGGCTGCTAATAATACCAACGAGCGGTGATCATGACCGATGCGCCCATTCGCGGAGTCCGATGGACATGATCTTCCACGGCTGGTCGACGAGCTTGTTCCTTGCGGCGCAGCAATGGGTGACGATGTCGTCGTAGTCCTTGAAGATACGGTTGGAGAGCCAGTTGTCGCGCATGAACTGCCAGACGTTTTCGACTGGGTTCAGTTCCGGTGAGCGCGGCGGCAGGAACATCAGGGTGATGTTGTCCGGCACCTTCGGTTTCGGAGTCACATGCCATCCGGCCTGATCGAGGATGAGCACCGCATACGCGCCGTCGTCGACGCTCCGGCTGATCTCGGCGAGGTGCTCCCGCATCGCCTCGGTATCGCAATAGGGCAGGACAAGGCCCCGCCCGAGTTCAGGATAGCCCTCGTAGATCACCTGTTTCGAGCCGTGCCGGACTGTGTTGGTAACGCTCATGCTGTGTTGGCCGACTAGAATGCATGACCTTGTCTCCTGCTGCTCGGGGGTAAGGTCACGCGTGATCCGAGTACTAGGCGACGTTTGCAATCCGACGTAGGCGCAGGCTTGAACGCAGCGCCGATCGCCCGGGAGAGTCTCAGTATAGCCCTATCCACGCCGCATTCTGGTCATGAAGGTTAGCATTATACCCCCAGACGAAATTTCTGGTTGTATAAGCGGAGTTTCGTTAAGACGATAAATTATCGTTTATTGTCGATGGGTGTCCTTCGAGATACTTATAGTGGTTAATATTTTAACTGGAGAAACACATGAAGTCGATGAATTCCGATAAGGGAATACTGTGGAAGCACTCGGAAGGGTGGAAACACTCGGAAGGGTTGAACAACTCACGCGCGACGACGGAGACAGCCGCGTCGAGCCCGACCTCGACCGTGACGACCGAGGCTCCCACTTCCACCGCTTCCGCGTCGACGGCATCCACGGCTCCCACGTCGACGGAGACAGCCGCGTCGAGCCCGACCTCGACCGTGACGACCGAGGCTCCCACTTCCACGGCTTCCACGCCGACGGCATCCACGCAGCCGGCGCAAGGTCTTACCCACACCACCACACCGATCCAATCGGAGTACGATGGCCAGGTGATTGAAAATCTTGACATCTACGTCACCAACGGGGACGCGGTCACGATTACGCACGACAATGTCATCCTGCGCAATTGTCGTATTCATCACGTCGAGGGCGACGGGGTGACGGTGTCGGGCGCAACCGGCGTCACCATCGAGAACACCGAGGTCATCAACGCCGACCCGCCGGCGGGAATCGACGCCGAGACGAGCCCAAACATCAACAACATCAACGCAGAAAACGCCGCGAACCTGACCGTTCAAAACACCACGGTGCGGGAAGGCTCGACCGGCATCTATCTCCTGAACTCGCCCGGCGCGGATCTTTCGAACGTCGATGGCTACAACTTCCATGGCCCGATGCCGCGCGGTCAGTTCGTCCAGTTCAACAACTCGGGCAATAGTTCGCTGACCGACTTCTATGCCGTCAACGAAGCCGGCAGTTCGCATCCTGAGGACATCGTCTCGGTCTATGGCAGCCCGAATACGACGATCTCTAACGGGGTGATCGACGGTAACAACTCCGTGACCGGCGTCGGCGTCATGTTCGAGAACGCATCAACCGGCGGCAGGGTGCAGAACGTTGACGCCATCCATCAGGGCAATGGCGCGTTCTCGTCCTACGCGAGCGATGTCACCTTCGATGACACGAGGTCGTTCGACGGTATCAACGAGGACCAGGGCCGCGGGCTGTCCTCGTCGAATGGACTGATCTGGAATGTCAGCTCCGGCGGGGTCAGCGTCCTGAACTCGAGCTACACCAACCCTGGCAATCCCAACAACATCATTTGGGACAAGTCAAAGGCGGTCGTAGCCGACGTGCACGAGGATGCCGCCGCCACCCCAATGGCACACATCGATAACCAGTTCGCCTGGGACTACGCAGTCTGAACGGGCGGGGGGGGGGGGGGGGGGGGGGGGGGGGGGGGGGGGGGGGGGGGGGGGGGCGGCGGGGGGGGGGGGGGGGGGGGCGGGGGGGGGGCGGGGGGGGGCGGGCGGGGGCGGCCGCGCGGGGCGGGGGCGCGGGGGCGCGGGGGGGGCGGGCG
>NZ_JBVVQY010000031.1:0-44453 GCF_055811615.1 Mesorhizobium sp. WSM4807 | reverse complement strand
CCGGGGGCCCCCCCCCCCCCCCCCCACCCAAACTCCCAAAACTCGATTCCGGGTGTGGTGGGGGGGGCGGGCGGGGGGGCGGGGGGGGCGGGGGGGGGGGGGGCGCCCCCCCCCCCCCACTTCAGCACGGTGAGATGGGGCAGGGCTCGCGCTCGGACCAACTCGGCGGGTGGTTCCGTCGGGGGATTTTTGCATGAGACCTCGCCTGCCCTGCCGCCTTCCTCTCTCGTGAACAGAGGCCTGAAGATGGCCAGGTTAGAGCGCCCTGCGACCGCTTCACTGGATTCGGATAATAGATGACAAATTTCTCCTTGCACGTGCCCTCGCCGCTGGCGGTGGCCTTGCGCAATATCCGTCCGGGCCTCTGCGCGGCCGGCGGGCTCTCGCTCTTCATCAATCTTCTCATGTTCGTGTCTCCGCTCTACACGATGCAAATTTATGATCGCGTCCTAACGAGCCGTAATGCCGTCACGCTCGTCATTATTTCGGTGATCGTGGGCGTGTTGCTGATGACCTATGGGGCCCTCGAACATTATCGGGCTCGTATCCTCCAGCAGGCTGGCGTGCGGTTCGATCGGCTCTTGTCCGGTCCCGCCTTCGAGGCGGCGCTTTCCTCGGCGCTGCGTGCCCGCGGATCGAATCATGCACAGACCCTGCGCGATCTCGACCTCATGCGCGACATTCTTTCGGGCGGCGTCATCATGGCGCTGATGGACGCGCCCTGGGCTCCGATCTACATCGTGATCTGCTTCCTACTTCACCCGTTGATCGGCCTTGTGGCCCTCGTCGGCGCGTTGGCGATAGTGACGATCGCACTCGTAAATGAGCGAGCGACGAAGGGCTTGCTCTTGCGAGCCTCGCTCACGAACACTCGCGCGATCGACAGGCTGGGCTCCTCGCTGCGCAATGCAGAGGCAATTCGGGGGCTCGGGATGGGGCCCGCTATCCGGTCATGGTGCACCGGAATCCGCGAGGAAGCGCTAGGTTACTCCGTCAGCGCGGGCGAGCGCGGCGGCACACTTCTTGCGTTGTCCAAGTTTCTGCGCATGGCCATTCAAACGGCCATGATGGGCATCGGTGCGTACCTGGCTATTAACCAGGAAATCTCCGGGGGCGTCCTGTTTGCGGCGTCGCTTATCATGGGTCGGGCACTTGCCCCGATTGAGATCATGGTGGCGCAATGGAAAAGTATCGTGTCCGCGCGCAGCGCCCATGCGCGCCTGGAACGCATATTCGAGGAGAACCCGCCCATTGCAGGACGCGTGCGTCTGCCTGACGTCAGGGGTACGGTTTCCGTCGAGAACCTTTTCGTCCTCGCCCCCGGTACGAACACGCCGGTCGTCATGGGCGCGACGTTCACGCTGAAGGCGGGAGAGGTCGTCGCCCTCGTCGGGTCATCGGGCTCGGGCAAATCCTCGCTCGCGCGTGCGCTTGTGGGTGCGTGGCCGCCGGCGCAAGGATGCGTGCGACTCGATGGCAACGATTTGCGCCATTACGATCCGGACCAACTCGGCACCGCGCTCGGCTACCTGCCCCAGGATATTGAGCTGTTCTCCGGTTGCGTGCGCGACAACATTGCGCGCTTCCGAGCTGACGCGGCCGATGCGCAGGTGACCGAGGCGGCAACACACGCCTCTGCGCACGAGATGATCCAGCGCCTCCCCAACGGGTATATGACCGACATCGGGGAGGATGGAGTCGGACTGTCGGGTGGGCAGCGGCAGCGGGTCGGTCTCGCGCGCGCCCTGTTTGGCAAGCCGAGCTTCGTCGTGCTCGATGAGCCTGATGCCAATTTGGACAGCGATGGCAATCGCGCACTGATCCGGGCAATCGAAGGGTTGCGGAGAGACGGAAAGACCGTTGTGATCGTGACCCACAGGCCGAACCTCCTGTCGGCGGTGGATCGAATGATCATCATGCAGGAAGGACGAATAGCGCAGATGGGCAGTCGTGACCAGTTGCTGCCGTCGCTCGTCGGCCCGAACGTAGCGCCGGCACCGCGGCGGCCCGTCTGGGATGGAGGGCGCGCCGGACCGCCGGCGTCAGATCCAGCGCACTCTCTCCTCCGCCGGACACGCGTCGATGCATAACGAGTCGAAACCAATGATAATGCCTGACACCTCGAAAAGGACTGCAATCATAGCACGGGTTCGCGGGCTCCCGACGCGGACGGCCCGCTCGACTCCTGCCTCCGCTTGTACAAGCGCGGTGGGGCCGACACTTTCCGCGCTCTTGCGTGCAGGACGGGTGAGTCGAGCTAGCTTCCCGCAGATTTTCGCGCCGTTAGATTTTGCCGGCTCAGACCACAAGCCGGCGCACGCAAACCTCTCCGGCGACTGGCGCAAGCCCGCGCGGATGGGCTTTGGCATCGTCGTGCTGACCTTCGGCATCCTCGGCGGGTGGGCCTCTCTGGCCAGCCTCGACAGCGCGGTGGTCGCTTCGGGTACAGTTGTGGTCGAAACCGACCGCAAGGCGGTTCAGCACCTTGCGGGCGGTATCGTGCGTGATATTCTCGTCTCGCCCAACGCACATGTGACCGAGGGTCAGGTGCTCGTGCGTCTTGATCTCACCGAGGCGCAGGCGCAGGGCGAAATCGCGAGGTCCGCCGTCTTCTCGCTGCTTGCCGAGCAGGCACGGCTGCAGGCGGAACTGGACGGAGCCGAAATGGTCACTTTCCCGCGCGAACTCACGCTAGGGAACGCCCCCCTGGCCCAGCGCGCGATGGAAGACCAGTTGCGACTGTTCAACAAGCGCCGCTTGGCCCGTACGAACGAGATTCCCATCTTGCAGGAGCGCATCGCCCAGTCCGAACGGAAGATCGAGGCCGTGCAATCCCAAAGCGAGGCTGTCCGTTTGCAGATCGAAAGTATCACAGAAGAGCACGACATGCTGGCGCCCTTAGCCCATAAAGGCATCATTCTGGGCACGCGGCTGACCGCGCTCAAACGGCAGCAGGCCGATCTCCAAGGTCAGCTTGGTGCCTTCCTTGCCGGAATAGCGGGCGAGCGCCACACTATCGGCGAGGCGCGACTCCAGATCGAGCAAGTCGGGCGCGAGGCCATCGAAGAGGTCTCGGCACAGTTTGCCGAGACCAGTGCCAAGCTCGCCGACGCCGGCGAAAAGCTGCACGTTGCAGATGACGTGCTCAACCGCACCGAAATACGCGCACCGCGGTCCGGGCGCGTTGTCGGCTTAAAGGTACACACGATAGGAGCCGTGGTTCGCCCCGGCGAAACCTTGATGGAGATCGTCCCTGATGACGACACTCTGATCGTCTCAGCGAAGATGTCGCCGGTCGACATCAACAATGTTGCCGAGGGCCTTCCTGCCGAGATCCGACTGCCTTCGTTCAAGGCTCGCTCGACGCCGGTCGCGATCGGCGAGGTGCAGACCGTTGCCGCGGACGCGCTCCATGACGAAGTAACTCGTGAGCCCTACTACGAGTTGAAAGTTTCCGTGCAGGTCTCTCAGTTCCCCGAACAGGTCCGCGAGAAACTTAGGCCCGGCATGCCGGCGGAGGTGATCGTTGCTACCGGCGAGCGGACCGTGCTGTCCTACTTGACGCAACCGCTGACGGACGCGTTCCGTCTCGGCATGCGCGAAAACTGAGCCTTTGCCGGGCTGCTGCCATCCCTGCGATCGACCCTTCCTGAGACAGGATCAGGGTAGACCGCAGAGACGCGGCAATTATGGCAGGATCGATGACCGCTGGCGCAAAGATCGGGCCAAGCGCGCTTCCGTTTCCACGGCCGCCTCCAACCGATTCAGGCGTTCCGGACTACGCGTCATCTATGGTCGGCCAGAACGACCAAAGGAACATTCTAGCGCTTGCGGCCAGGAGGACCAGAATGGATGCCTTTCTTGCTGCCCCATCCATGTCCGGGACGTGCGCCATGCGATGCGGCAATAGCTTGCGAGTTCAAGCTCGTGCCAAGCAACAGAGCAATGGATGGAGGTGTTACAACAGCAAAACGCCCGGCATTCTTTAGAAATTCACGACGTGCCTGTTCTTCCGGGACAAGTTTATCTGTCCTTCCTTTGGAATATTTCCCGCTCTTCATCAAACGTACTCCAGCCAGCGCGACAACTCTAACCACACAATCTATCATATGCGACTCGTGAAGACAACGCGCCATCAAGGCGCCATCAAGATACAATTCAGGAAATTAAGTATTACTACACTTTTGACCCAAGATCGCCGTCAAGGAGGATGCTAGTGGCGCGGCGTCCAAAGTCGAGCGGACTCCGTCGGCCCAAGCCATCGCCATGTAGGAGTCGCCACATACCCCACAGCGAATTGCCGACCAGGCGCAATGGAACGCCGAGGACGGGATGGTACAAGGGGAAGACACGCCGCCAGTGTTGAAAGCGAACCAATGGGCGCCGCACATATTGCGCCGGTGCTCTGACGCCAAAGAAGTGACTCAATGCCAGGAGTTGAGTATCGAACGCGTTCCGCGCGCTCTGGTCGGGCAAGGATGTTCGGAGCACCGCCCAATCCAGCTTATGCTGTTCCGCCAGCCGTGCCAGATCATAAAGGTGGCGAAAGTCGGTCCTTCCGCGCCAGTAGTCCGCCTCCTTGATGAGATCATGCATGATCCAGTGGAGGGCCCGCGACTGTGGGGCGGGGATTTTCGCCCTAAGGCCGTGACGGCGGGCAAGCCTCGGGGACTCGTCAATCTCCCGGTACGGCCGGAGCTCCAGGAGACCGACGTCTTGCGGGCGCGCCATGCCACCTGCGACCGCCACTTCGGCATAGCCAAGCTTGGCAAGGCAAGCCCGGGCAGCCCCTTCTTTGGCCGTTTCCACAGCCAAGTCGAGATCGTTCATGATCCTGTCGGGAACCCTGCCGCTCGACGAAAGGAACAAGGGAACGGCCCCTTTGAGCAGGACCGGAACGACGCCCCCCTGATTGAGGGCAGCAACGGCTTCATTCAGCTGCCTGCGCAAGCGCAAATTGCGTTCCCGGTTGCAGCGGTAAATGAACTGAAGATACTGGCCCACGTCTTCGGGGAGCCGGTCAAGCTGGCCCGTGTGCGCAAGAGTGGCGAACAAGACGGGCGTAAGCAGAGTGTGGTTGGCGAGTGCAATTACCGCCTGCCAGTCGGCCGTTACCACCAGGCGGCCGCTAAGTCCCGCGATCAGGGCCTCGAGCGCATCCCTGGTGGGCTTCATCGGCACGCCTCCTTCAGCAGTTCCAACGCGTCATCCAATTTGGCATAGGTCAGGCAAAAGCCCTGTGCCGATCGGATGACTTGGCAAAGAACGTCGAACGCGGTGCTGCTTAGCTCTTTATTCCGCGCAAAGGCGCCGTTCAGCAAGCCACCCAGGATGTCGGTCGGGTCAATCACCCGCAGGGAAGGTTTGGCATCCTGCGTCCGACAGAGCAAGACCACCCAGCCCACGGGCCGGGGAACGGGAGGGACATGATCCTTAGGCACAAGAAAGCGCACGCGCCTGCGATCGGGGCGCCGGTAAACCGGAGACCTGCCGAGTTCGGGGAAATGTTGTCCGAGAATGGACCATGATCCCGATTTGACTGCAGGCGCAAAAGCAAGGCCGATACCGTGTCCGGCCGAGTCGAGAAGCGTCACATCGTCTGCCGCGAAGCCAAACCCCGCGTGGACCAGCGCCAAGGTCAGCGTCGTCTTGCCCGAGCCGGGGTTACCACAAAGGAGGAGCGTGCGGCCGTTCTTGAAAAGCGCCGCCGCATGGAGGGCGAGTTCATATTCACTGTGCCCAAGCACTTCGGCCAGCAGTTGCCCTTTGACCATAATGGGTATCTCGTCTCGACCACAGGAATCAGTCCAGTGGCCATCCCGGAACAGGTGGATCCGCTCCCTACGCTCAACGAGATGGAATAGAACGTCGACGGCCCTGTTTCGAACTTCGAGATGCTGAAATACGGTCGCGGCCGGAAAGGCGACGGCCGCCGGATACAGTATGCGCACACACACGCCTGGAACAGCAACGACCTGGCAGATATATTGATGAGCTGCGGTTGGGCACGGCGGTGGAGCAGGCTGGATTAGGCCGAGCCGTTCCCAGTCTTGAAGGGCAGCCTCGACATAGCCATTGGCCTCTTGCCTATCAACGCCACGGGCTGCCATCTCGCCCAAGATAGCCTCGACCGGCACGCCTTCTTCAAGCGAGCGCCAGATATCAGCCGCAGTGTCATTGAGCGCAAAAACTACCCCCTGCGTTGAACTGAGCAGGATATTTTGCCCTTTGATGCATGCAAGCCGCCCTTGGGGAACTAACCTCGCCGTAGCATACTCGACAAGGGGAGGCCCCGCAGTTCGGTCAGTGGTTCGGGTTTGTTGCGGACTCACAGAAGCCGTCATCCTCGTTTGTCTGGGCGTGGAGATCGTTCGATTCAAGTGGAACCCACGACCAGAGAGACACGATCTTCGTCAATCGCTCAAGTTATAGCATTCCTCTCCGCTCCCATAGCGGTACCTTGCCAACGCCGTTGCCGTGCGGCCACTTTTGCTTGAAGTCGCAGGTTATGCATTGAGCGGTCGCTGTGTTTCGCACTGATCATCGCTTGCATTCAGATGTTCTGTAACAGCTGTTCTGTAACAGTGCCTTTGGTAGTAGAGCCGCACATCTCATGGTGTCGAGCCTCCCAAAGTGGTATTCAACTGATAGCGTCGAAGAAGAGGTTCGCTCTTTCCGAGTGAGGTGTCGCTTGGCAGTTAATTGATGGGGTCGTCTGCCAGCCGCCACTTCTTGCAAATCAATCACTTGCCACACAAAATCGCCTCCAGCGGCCTCGGACCGGCAAAGTTGGGCTAGAAGGCGTTTCGCCCCGTCCAGATGCGGGGGATGGTCAGAAGCAGGATCTTTACGTCGAGCCAGACCGACCAGTTGTTGACGTACCACATATCGTGTTCGACACGCTTGATCATCATGTAGACATGCGGCGTCGCGCCGCGGCAGCCATTTATTTGTGCCCAGCCGGTGATCCCCGGCTTCACCTTGTGCCGAGCCGGATAGAGAGAAATGATCTGGCTGTATTCGCTGTCATGCGCCAGCGCGTGCGGCCGCGGGCCTATCAACGACATGTCGCCCTTCAGCACGTTCCACAGCTGCGGAATCTCGTCGATACTGAACCTTCTCAATATGCGCCCAACGCGGGTGACGCGGGGATCGCCCCTGCAGGCTTGAGGGACAACAGGCCCGTCCTCCAGGATCGTCATCGTTCGGAACTTATAGATCTTGAACGTGCGGCCATTGAACCCGGCCCGACGCTGACAGAAGAGCACCGGCCTCCCGGATTCGAGCGCAATCAGCCCCGCTACAACGGCCAGAGGGGGCAGAAGAAATGGAAGGGCGGCAGTGGTCAGCACAAGGTCGAAGAGCCGCTTCGTAAGCAGCTGAGGCGTCGTTAGGGGCGCGCGTTGCAGTTCTATCGCCCTCGTCCCCCCCAGGTTGACGACAGGTCGCTTCAAGAGCGCGCTAACGACGTGGTCTGGAAGGAGCCTTACGGGTACCGGAACCACGCAAAGGTGAGCCGTGATTTTCTCAATCAGGGATATGTCAGCCCAACTGATAGCAAGGACTATCTCGTCGACAGAACGCCGACGCACATGTTCAATAAGCTTATCCATACACTCAAGGAGCGAGCCCTCGCTGGATGCCGCCGGCAATGTAATCGTTTGGCAGACCTCGCATCCGGAAGCCTCGATTGCCTGGACTACGCCACTTGGCACGCGCACGTCCGATTGCGTTACGATCACTACTTGCGGTTTGGCAAGCATGTCCGACCTGGTCAATGAGGCAAACAGTCGTCCGGCGCCCAAGCGCACGAAGATGATGCCGCCAAGTCCCGTCACGAAGAACAGCATGACGGCTTGGCGCGAAAACATATCTCCCACCTTGAGTGCAAGCGCCACAACCGACAGGCAAAGAAAGACCGCCGTCCAGATAAGCACGACCTCCTTGATCTGAGAGGCCAGCGACCGCGGCTCGGAACTCAGATATGGGCCGCGCGCATATGCGGAAGTCGAAAAAAGGGCGGCTACAACAACACCGAGCCCGAAGTTCCGGCCGTACTCGCCGAAATGTCCGAAACTCACAAGATCATATACCATTCCCGAGACGATGCTGAGCAGCACGACGGACATTGCCTCGAGAAGCGGAAACGACTGCAGAAGAACATTGCCCTTGACGTTCCACCGCGGTGCGTTTGACGTGGCGCCCGCACGGGGGCCTTCATGAAGAAGTGCCATGATGTTCACCTGCGTTCAAAGCCGCATCCATCCACCATGTCGTGACGACCGCCCCCTCCTCGGCTGAAAACCGCCGAAATGCCCAGCGTGACTGCATCCGCCGCCCGCGGTCATTGCCCCTTCACGCGAAGTTCGATTGCCGTGGCTGCGGTAGCACTCGGTTCTTGGAGTTGAGAGAATGGCAGCGACACTGTGCGAATCCAATTCGGCATAAGCTCTAACCCCAAAGGGCAGCGCCGGCGGACACACGACCTTTCCTTGCCCGCTTCCAACGCCTGTTAGCCCTTCGGAGTGCCTCGAAATGAAATGCTCGCGCCAGAACTGGAGCGGCGGACGCTCCGACGGAAGCAACCGGTTCGGAGCTGCCGCTCTTTCTCTTTGTTTGAGCACCGTTTGAGCATCGAACCCGAAACCGGTTCCCACCTTCAGGCCTGATCGTCTAGGCGAGCGCCATTGCACCGGCGGCGATCCGTCGCAGCTGGAACTTGCGAAGGTGGAGTCGCTGGAGCGGCTCCATGCCGATCGTGGCAAGGATGTGCTCCCAACGGTAAACCCAATCGTGCCTCTCTAGGCAACGGACCGCGCTTGTCCGGCGCAACAATTCTGTGCGGCGGGGGTTTGCGTCGAGTTCGCCAATTACGTCTGCGATACTGCTCGAGTCTGGTGATACCTCGATCACCGCGTCTGGCCAGTCAAAGTGCTCGCTGAATTCGACGCATTGCGGCGCGGTCCCAAGCATGACGGCGCCGCCCGCGGCCCCTTCGAAGAAACGGGCAGGCAGCACCTGCTCGCCGGCAACCGTGACGGACTTGGAGTTTGCAAGTGCCGCAGGACTGAAAGCCATGAAGTAGCGCGTGCGCCTGATGATATTGGCGAGCAGCAACCGATGCTCATGCCAGTCCCTGACCCGGGAATCTGTGCTTGCGAGCGTGTCGTAGAGATAGAAGAAGTCCCGCTCTTCGGCCAGCTTCAGAAGCTGTCCGTGTATCTTCGCGGCTCGGTTGCCGATCGAGTATACGTCGATCACGCGTTTGACCGGCGACAGGTACGGCGTTGCAATGAGGCCGTCGACAGCCGTGGCAAGAAAGGAACAGGGCGTGCGGGTGTATTGAGGCAGGCGCGGTATGCACGCGCTGTGCAACAGGAACACGTGGTCGAACTGGTCCAGGAGCTTCAGATATTGGCGGTCCTCTTCGAGCGTGCTCGACCAGAGTTCGAACAGATACGCGACAGCAACCTTGCAGCGGCCGCGCCAGTCGTGGATCCGAGACAATTCAACAAGACTTTGCGGGCTCCAAGCGACGAAGAAGAAAAGGTCATATTCTTGGGTGAGCCGAACATGCTCCATGGTTGGTGCGTTCCTCAAGCCTAGCCCTTTGCGAATCGCGCTCGTCAGTCTGTTGAAGTCACGCTGGACGTTGTGAGGGTCGTGCTTTGGCAACATGGCGTGAAAGTGTCTCGTCAGGTAGTTGTCGATGCCGGGGGCGATCAGATCGGCATCCTCGCATTCGGCAACGATGCGGCAAAACTCATACGCCAACGCAAAGTGAGCCCGGTCCTTCGCATTGAATTCAGAGGCAACCAGTGTACGTCTCTTCAAGGAATTCTCCCGGCAGTTGTCGTTCGACTTTCAACTATTCGGCCGCCGCAGGTTGGCCCGGCGCATGGTGCTCCAGTGCCGGGAGGGGTTGCCGACCCAGGATCATGTCTGCTGCCTTTTCCGCGATCATAAAGACAGCGGCCGAAGTGTTGGCCGAGGGAACGGAGGGCATGATGGAAGCATCAACGACCCGCAGGCCCTTGAGGCCGTGGACGCGCAACTGGTGGTCCACGACAGATTCAACACTGTCGGATGGGCCCATCCGGCACGATCCGCACAAATGATAGGCGGTCAGCCCGATTTCGCGGGCAAACTGCAGCCGGTCGGCGTCGTCCGTTATTTTCGGGCCGGGAAGCTCTTCCGTGCAGTTGTAGCGCCTGAGCTCGGGGGCCCGAAACAGCTGCTGCACAGTCTTCATGCCGTTGATAACGACCTGTCGGTCCTGATCATCGGCGAGATAGTTGGGCTGGATGAGCGGAGCTTGAAACGGATCTGCCGAGACCGCCCGAACATGTCCGATGCTCTTCGGCCGCAACTGATAGTAGCCAAGCTTGATGACCGGAAACCGCCGCGCGCCGTGATCGGTATAATTGCCCAGGGCAAGGTCAAGCTGGATATCCGGGGTGGAGTGAAGATCCCGCGAGTTGGCGAACCCGTAGACGAGCGACGGGCTGACGGCGAGAAAGTTCGGGCGGCCCAGCATCCATTTCGCTGCCTCGCGCAGGAGGGCGACGCCGTTTCCGCTGACCGTTTCGATGCCCTCCACCCGGGCGATCAGGTGGACGATGTAATGGTCCTGAACATTTGCACCGACACCGGGCAATTCGTGCACGACCGGAATTCCAAGGCCGGAGAGCATACTCGCAGCACCGACGCCTGACAGCTGCAGCAGCTTTGGTGAGTTCGCCGCGCCAGCGGAGAGGATTACCTCCCGACGGGCCTTCACACAGCTCGTGGGATGACCCGGCCCTCCTCGTGCATATCGAACGCCGATGGCACGCTTTCCCTCGAACAGGACGGCAGTGGCCTGCGCGTTCGTGCGGACGTCCAAGTTCTTCTTTCTGGCGATCGGCCGTAGGAAGGCCCGCGCTGCGCTCACGCGCCATCCGTTGTCGATATAGCGCTGATAGTAGCCCACGCCGGCCTGGCTTGCTGAATTGTAGTCGGGATTACGCGGGATACCGGCATTGAGCGCGGCCTCGATGAATGCATCACATAGTGGATGTCGCCAATCGCAGTCTGTAACTGGAAGCAGTCCGTCCGTCCCGCGGTAGAAGGGATCGCATGCCCCAAGCCTTCGCTCGGTTCTCTTGAAATAGGGCAGCACGTCGGCGTAGCCCCAGCCTCGATTGCCCTGGAGGGCCCACTCGTCGAAGTCCGCAGCCGCGCCGCGGTTGTAGTTCATGCCGTTAATTGCGGTCGAACCGCCTAGTGTCTTGCCCTGCGACATCGGAATAGAACGGTTGGCCGTCCCTGGACTAGGCTCCGTTTCGAACTGCCAGGCATATTTCGGATTCGAGGATGTCTTGTAGAGTCCCGCCGGAATGTGCAGAAGGATGCTGCTGTCGGCCGGCCCCGCCTCGAGCAGGCAGACCGTATTGGTCCCGTCAGCCGCCAGACGATTGGCCAAGACGCAGCCTCCCGCCCCGGCTCCGACGATCACATAGTCAAAGACGTCCGCTTCAACCGACATCGCCTCGCGCTCCGCTTATTGCCAGCTTCGGAGAATGGCAGGGAATCCGGCAGATGGCACTTTGCCCATCGGAATTAAGCCTTATGAAGGGCTTTCGCGGCGGGCGGAATGGAGAGATGGTGTGCGGAGTACTGTGCGGGCATAAGCCTGCCGCCGATGTGCATTCTTCGGGAACCTGCGCCGCTGGCGCACAGGGGAAATGGGGATGCCTGACGACAACCTAGCCGAAGAAGCCGCCTTGCCGAGAGGTTGGGTTTATCTGCATCTCGTTGGCCACCTCGACGTCTCCGCACAAGCCGAGTCGACGTTTAGCACCCGAACTGGGCGGGCTGATAGATTCCATGTCGCGCGGCCGGCAGTCTCTTGAATCCCCGCGCCTTAACCGGCGCCGTCTCCTTGCCGGGCTGCTGGCGCTGCCTGCCTCGAGTGTCGTCGGTGCAGCGGTGCATCCGGCCCAGGGGGGATCGGGCGGAAAATGGTTCGGGGGTGCCGTCTCCTTTCTGCGTCCAAGCGGACCCGTGCTCACGCGTGCGGATGGGCAGATCATTGAAAATCTTGACATTTATGCCCCCCATGACAACGGGATCACGGCACTCCATCAGGGCGTCATCGTCCGCAGCTGCCGCATTCGTCATGCCATGGGCAGCGGGATATACGCCCGGGGAGCCGCCGGAATACGCTTGCAGGATCTCGAGATCGATCATGTCGGCGTTCCCCCCTCGGGGACCGGACCAAGCCAGAACCGCAACAACATAGAGCTGAAAAGCTGCCCCGATGCGATCATCATCCGTGTCAAGGCGTCCCGCGGCTCCTCCAATATCTATGTTTTCGACTGTCCAGGCACCCAGATGAGCTTCCTCGAACTCCACGACGCGCGCGGGCCGTTCCCCCGTGGACAGAATGTGCAGTTCAACCGCTCTCCGGATACGAGCCTGGAAGAATTCTCGGCCGAGAACGGTCCCACCTCCTGGACCGAGGACAATATTTCCGCCTTTCACTCGGATCGCTGTACAATTCGACGTGGACTCGTCTTCTACAACAACAGCCCCACGGGCGCTGGCGTCATGTTGGAGGGAAGCTTCAATTGCCGGGTCGATGACGTCGATGCCGTTCAACAGGGCAACGGCGCCTTCTCGGCCGTTCCGCAGGGTAAGATCGGCAGTGGCGGTTGCTCGTTCAACCGCTGCCGGAGCCGGGACACCTACAATGAGCCCCGGGACGGCAGGGACGCCCCGACATCCAACGGCCTGTCGTTCCATACCCGGATATCAGAAGGCGCTGAAAAGCACAGTGTTAGGGACTGCTGCGTCTACGCGCTCGCCAATCCCCGCAACATCATCTGGCAAAGGGCGGCCGTGCATGCCGGTTGGTCCATCGAGCGCAAGGCATTTGATCCCAGACCGCCATTGCGGCTTGCCTTCAACTGGCAGTGAGAGAGTGCGCGCTGGTGCGTCGAATCCGACGAGGCCCTATCGATGACGACGCCAAAAGAGAAGCAGGTCTGACAGCATTGACCGCGACGGGGACATCCCAAGCGTCCAGAGAGGCGCTGATGCAAGAATCATGCGTCCCGTCGTCGTGCTCGTATCGATAGGTGTGTCGACGATGCGAAGACCGACATCCTTGGTGCCAAGCCTTTCGATGAGCGCCAGCACTTCGCGGGTTGTGCGCGCAACACGGTACGGCTTCGTGACCGCAATCACGTCTCCTTTCCTGGCACATGCGATCGCCCTCTCCAGCTCCGGCGTCGAACCGAATATGCTGGTCTTCTCGCAGAAGAAGTTCTCGGCTCCCAAGCGGGCAAGATAAAGCTTTTGCGCCTCCAGCCTGGCAGCGGGTTCGAAGGTGTTGATACGACAGTAGCCGATGATCATCGCATTCCCCAACCGTAAGAAGCTTTCAGGGAATGGGATGCAAGGGGCCGGACAAGCCGCTGACGATCTGCGAGCCGCGGTTCGTCAGTCCCTTTGTCTTCCTCCCCCTTCACCGAGATTCCGATGTTGGACCGCAATCCGGAGGGGTTCGCGAGCTCCAGATATTGCTTTGCAACACTGTGAGCATCGAACTGTCTAACCCTCTCGCGGGCACCCGCCGACAAACGCGACCAAAGGTCATCATCGTCCAGCACCGCCTTTAGCGTTGCGGCCATCGCCTCGGGCTGTGGTTCGACCACTGCCCCATTCACGCCATCCGTGAGGAGATCCCGGCTGAGCCTTGAAGTCCCGACGATGGGTGTGCCGCTGGCGATCGCCTCCATCACCGTTGCTGAGGCGACAGGAACCGTATAGCGCGTGGGGAAAGCGGCGACGCGAACGCGGCTGTGTAGCTCACGAACGCGTGCTCCCTCTGCCATACCGAGAAGGACTACGTGCCGCCTTATCGGTTCAGGAAGAGCATCGACCCCCTCCCGCACCGGTCTTGTGATGTCACCCGTCACGTAGAGCCGTACGGAAGGGTCGTTGAGGGCGCCGAATGCCCGGATCGTCGCCTCCGGCACCTTGTAGGGCGAGGTGCCGGCATGGAGGATTGCCCGCTCGCGCTCTGCCAGCCCACGAGACGCATATGACTGGCGATCGATGCATTTGGGAATTTTCAGGATTTGGTCCCTTGGCAGGCCAAGATCTCGCACCAGTTCCTCCTGAAGCTCGGTCGTGGAGGCGACGACGTAGTGGCAGCGCCGCATGCTCGCGCGTCGAATGGCTCGCCATGCTGCCGCAAGCGCCCCTTTCCGTCTCTCGAGATCGTGAACGATCTGGACGATCGTGCCACGCAGCGGTAGCGGCACCGTCTCGCTGTGGATGACAAGGTCCGGCCGGAACCGATTGATGATACCGATCGCCCGCAGCCATGCCGCGACTGAGGCCGGTCCGGTCAAAGGCGTGCGGCTCAATCCGATTATCGGCAACTCGAGGCGAGGCGAAAGAAGTCGCTGAAATTTTGCGGGGCTTTCGAAGGTGCCGACCACGATCTGCACCTGGTGCCCCAGTTCGAGCAACGCCTGGGCAAGTGCCACAATGAAGATGCTCACACCATCAGGTGAATCCAAAGGTTCGCGCCGGGTCAAGACAATGCGCATTCGATCAAACTGTCACAATAGGTGCCTGCGGGCGGCCGCAGCCTCCCGTTGCACCGTGTTTCAGCAATGGAAGCAAAAGAGGACCTCTCCGAAGTATGCGAGGCGGCAGGATAGATCCTCGGGGCAATCGATAAACGAAAAATGGGGAGTACCCCGGCCCGCACTGCGCTCGTTGACGCTTGAAGCTTGGTCTGCCCTATGGGCAGCCCTGGTCGGTTCCTGCCGGCGCATGTTCCGGCCCACCTCACGACACCGCCGCGAAGGCCCGGATCGGGCGCCTGACCAGGGGTTCATAGATGGCCATCAGCCGATTGAAGTTTGCTTCGGGCGTGTACTGCTCCTGATAGGCGGCATAGGCCCGGCCTGCCACTTCCTCCAAGGCAGATCGGTTTGAAAGCGCCCAGCGCACCTGATCGGCCAACGCGCCGGCATTGCCGACAGGAACGACAAGGCCGGTGACGTCTGGCTCCACGACCCCTTTGATCCACGGCAGATCCGAGCAGATGACGGGCAGCCGGCTTGCGAAGGCCTCGATGACTGTCATGGGAAACAATTCATACCCTTTCGACGGAAAGAGCAGGAATGCTGCAGCCTGCATCTCCTTCAGCACCGTCTCGCGCGACTGACGCCCGAGATATTCCACGCGCTCGCACGCAGATTGCTCGACAAGCGGAGCCAACGGCCCGTCGCCGATGATCCGCAGCGGATAGTCGATCTCCTTCCACGCCTCGAGCAGCGTGGCCACTCCCTTGTGGTGCTCATCCAGTCGTCCGACGAACAGCCCTCCATTGCGACGAAGGTCACCGAAGATCGGCGGCCTGGCAACAGCGTTGGGCTTGACGACGATGCGTTCGGCCGGCAGGCCGCCTTCCACAAGCTTGCGCCTGGCCCAGTCGGTGAGGGCAATGAAGCGCTCGACCTTGCGGGACCAGGTGCCGGCTCTCTTGTGAAACTCGACCATTGCGGCAAGGGCGAGCGTGCCCGCCAGGGAATTCCTGTAGACCTTCTTCGGAACAGTCCACCAGCAGGCGTGGCGGAGACTTCGCTCCCGAAGCCTCTCATCGGGATAAAGCAAGGCACTGGGACAGAGGATCCTGAAATTGTGCAAGGTCATTACTGATGGCACGCCGGCCTGACGGCACGCGTCCAGGATGGAGGGGCTCAGGAGAGGAAAGAAATTGTGGATATGGACGACATCCGGTGAAAATTCCGCCAATTTTCGGGACAGTGCCCGCCGTGAATGAGAGTTGTAGACAACTCCCAGGGCGGTAGAAATCTTCCGCGCGACCCGCACGATATCGTCATTCGTGGCGGAGAACAGCTCGACCTCGACCCCATTCTGCTTGAGGCACGCGAGCTCCTCCCGAACCACGCTGTCCTCTCCGGCCCTTATCTGGTAGAAATTATGAACCATTAAGACGCGCATCGCAGTCCGCCCCGTCCGAATCTCAATTCGGCATCCCGGACGCCCGTGGCGACGACGCGACGGCTCCGGAAAAGTCGACCTTTGGCAGAACGACCTCCACAACGTCGCCGGGCGCAAGCCCGAGATCTTCGCTGCCGGGGAGCGTCTCGGCGCCCTGCTCTCGCTTTCTATGGACTGTTATCTCGGGCCGACCCGCGGCTATCAGCAAGGTGGATTGCGCTTGACCTGTAAGCGCCAGCTTCTGCGCGGTACCCTCAAGACGCGCCGAGATCTGGGCCAGATTCATATAGGCCTCCTGTAGCTCTCCCAAGGCCGCGATTTGTCGTTCACTGTCGATCTTGTTCATCTGTCTGACATATTCGCCACGCTGGCGCTCGATGTTCGATGCCTGGACGATCGTATCGAGCAGTTGGGTTGATGACATAAGCACCGCTCGACGGGCTTCAGACAGGCGCGTGGTCGGCGCCAGGCCCTTCTGAAACAGCGTCCTGACGCTCTCGTAATCGTCGGCGTCGGCCTGGCTTCCCTCTTCGTCCTTCTTCTTCTTTTCAGACAGGAGCCCCAGTTGCAGGTTAGTCTCCTCGACAGCACGTCGCAGAAGCTCCTTGTCCTTTTCACTGTCTGACAGACGAGCTTCGATATGCGCTGTTGCCGTTTGCTTCAATCGTTCGGCGAGCGCCTCAGGCACCGGCACGTTCTTGACATGTTCGACTTCTTCGCCGAGTTCGGTGCGAAGGCGCCAAATGCGAGCCTGTTCCGTTGCGAATTGCGCCCATAGGGCTTTGTACTCGGAACGGAAATCGGCCGCTTCCATGAGCGGATTGGCGATGCGAACCTGGGCAGCGCTGTAGCCACCCGCAACCGCCACAGCCTGTCGGACGGTCATACCCGGCCGGAAGATGTACTCTCCCGGCCTGGCCACATCACCATAAACATAGATGGGCCGGTATTCGGCAAGCGAAACGAAGACCTGGTCGGTCTGGATCAGGTGCGTTACTTCATGGCCGTCCGCGGTCCCCCGCTGATACTGCTTGCTGGCGAGACTGCCAGCGATTATTTCCTGCGCTTGTTGAATGGAAAGGCCGCTGACTTGAACCGCTCCAACCAGCGCCAAGTTCACTTCGCCGTCCACTCCGATCAGCAATCGCTGCCTGAAATCCGGAATACCAGGGACCGATACTTCCAGCGTATCTCCGGGCTGTAGCGTGTAGTCGGCAAGTGCCGCTGTCGGAATCAGAGCGATGGCGCCAGCGAACGAAGCGAGGCGGGTCGAAGCCATGGTCATCGACAGCGCCGACAACAAGGATCTCAACAGCTTCATGGGTTCCCCCAACGGGTTGCCCCCGTATCTCTCTACGGGCGACTTAGCACGGGTTTCTCCGGCGCGGGCGAACCTGCGCAGTGGATGGCCCTATGCTACCAGAGGAGGCATAGCCGAGGCCGAGGCAAAATGGCTGGCTCGCTGGCTCTTTCGAGGCACTCCTCATGGAAGCGGCACGGCGCCGCCGCATGAGCGGGCACATCAGCGGACGGCTCTCCTGCTCCTGCCGCGCCAAAATCGGTACAACGCGATCCCCTTCTACCGAGACCGATAGCCCGCCGATGTCGAGTGGGCCGCATCCATGTTCCGTCAGATGTATGAACAAGCGCAATGCTGCGTTCGACCCGGTTCAACTGGAGCGGGTTCCACAGCCAAGGCCGGAACGCTGGCGCGAAGTGCAATCAAATAGCCGTATGAGAAACCAATTCCCACAACCTGTACAGGGCTCTCCAGGACTGGATTGACGAACATGGCGAGGAAAATCGTGATGAAGACTGTGGACGCATGATTGCGAACACCGCGTGGCAGTCGATTTGGCGGGAAGGCCACCAAAATGGCAGATACGATCAAAATGAAACCAATGACCCCCGTCCGCAATATGGCTTGAAAGAACGAATTGTGAATTCCTGTCGAGAGTATCTCAAGCATTTTGGCATGCGTAATATTCCTGGTGTCGGGAAGAAAGGTAATATCCTCGAACCCGGGAAACTCATATCGCCATCGGACCGATTCCTTCCCAAATCCGATGCCAAATCCGTATGTATCCGCAAGGGATGCGAGTGCGTCCGAAATGAACTCGAGTCGGATCCCGGCGTTCGGGTCCAGAGCAAAGGTTTGAGGTATGAAGTTCAGCCCGACGGCATAGGCCGAAGTCAGTGCGGTCGCCAGAGCTGCGGCCATCAACCGGCCGGGCACGCCAATTAGAATGACGATCATCGTGACCGCGAGCACCTTGAACTGAGCCAAGGGGCTGGCGAGGGCTATTCCCAATAAGAGCAAAATGCCGCCGTATCGGCGCCAGTCGTTCGTCAGAAAAATACCGCCTGCAATGAAAAACGCGGCAATGACCATGTTATTGATCAGCGAACCATAAAGAATCGGTATCGTGGCTTGCGGAGATGCACCCTGATATTGCACGTCCTGCTGAAACATCACCGCCGGCGCGACAACGAGAGACAGGAACAGGAAAACGGGTGCACCAAAAAAGGCATTGCCGCTCATCAGCCTGCGGCGGAAATAAGCCTTGGATGCCCATGCGACGGCGAAGAATCCTACAATCGGGACGATTTGCCTTATGACTGCTTCTTGAAGGAAGTGAACCTGCCAGGAATCCGGCATCAGCCCGTATCTGGACAGCAGGGCAATGAAGAGGCAGAAGGCGGTGTAGACCGCCAGCAGACGAGGCGGCACCGTCTGCCGCAGCACGGCATAGGCCAGACAGACACCGACCGGGATCACTATGAAGAAAGGGCCAAGCAGGCGCAGGGATATTGCGAGGGCGCAGGCCAGCCAAATGCCGGAGAGAAAGAGGGTGTAGTCGAGCACGTCAGGGGAATTGCTGCAAACGAGGTCGACCGGCTTTGAACCCATCCTGCGTGACAATGTCGCTGGCGAGGTCATGGCCTGTATTCCCGGTTAGGACTGAAAGCCGCACGGTTGATCCTGGTCAAAATTACTGCTGAGAGTTTCTCTGCAGGGATGATGCGCAGGATCCCCTCGACGTGGTCCGCGAAAGTGCGGTGTGCCTTCAGCACCAGGAGGATCTCGCTGATGACGCCCATGGCCGCTTCCAGATCAGCGGTGCGGTCGGTGCTGTGAAAATCAACCACTATACAACTGTATTCTTGCTGCAGATGCTGGAGTGCAGCGGAGATGGAGAGCGAGGCATTCAAGTCGGAGATTGACCCCGTGGGCCTGAGAACCAGAACTTCCAGCCCTTCCTGATCCGCGGGAATGGTGGCAAACGCCCTGGCGAGCTTGCGACCTGGCTCCGCGTTCAGCATTGGCTGGTCCATTGATGGCTTTTGCCAATTGGCATCAACGAGCAGTGTCTTTTGCCCGGTCGCCGCAATGACCCTTGCGAGATGAACCGCCACCGTGGAGCTTCCGGACTTGCCGAGGGGTGAAGCAACGCCGATTACAAATCCGCCTTGGCGGCCCTGAACTCCGCGCATCCGGGTGGCAATCTTGCTCAGCGAGCTGTGAAGCTCGGGAGCGTCCTTTGAGTAGACGGGCTGCAAAGACTGCTCGCATGGCCCCACGACATTCCACCTGCGGCGGGGAATTCTGGGGATCCCTACAATCCGATCGAGGCCGGTCGACCTGTGCACATCCTCGACCGTCATCAGGCGGTGGTTCATTGCTTGCCTGATCAATGCATGACCAACGCCGGCAACCCCACCGGCTATAGCGGAGAGCGCTACCATCAGGACCGTTGGCGGCCAACTGCGTTGGCGAGGCGGTTCGGCCGCGGTGATGACCCTTGCGCTCGGGATCAGCGACGAGGCGCTAAAATCAGAGTGGGTCCGCTGCAGAAGGGCATTGTAAAGCGAGCGATAAACCTCGGCCGCGCTCTGCTGCTCGCGGAAAAGGACTCTTGCCCTCTCCGCAGATTCAGGGTCCGATGGGAGTTTCTTCGGTGATTCGGTCACAAAAGCCTTTTCCCGAAGTTCCGCCAGCCGCTTGTGCAGATCAGATGTTTCTTCCGCGCGAGCCGCCTGCCGGCGTTCGCGCTGACTTCCGATGTAACCGCCGGCGATCGCGTTCGCGAGCATGGCCGAGAACTGAGGATCGGAAGAGGTGACCCCGATCTCGACGGCGCGGGAGGAACCCAGCTGATGAACGGAAAACGCGCGCCTCACAAGGACCATCGCCTCATGCCGAATATTTGGCTCCGCCGTCGGCGGCTCGGTGCCGAAGAGAGACGCCAATTGGCTCCGCACATAGCTGGAGATCCGCGCGCGCAAGCTGTCATCCATCACAAACTCTTCGTCTTCCGCTAAGCCAGTGTGGTCAACAACGCGTCCGACGACCTCGTCCGACTGAATGACCTGTATCTGGCTCTCTACATAGACCCGCTCATCTGCCTCAGCTTCGCCCGGTTGCGAAGCGGGCGGAGATGAAAGGAGGATCGTCGCATAGGCGGTGTAATATCCAGGCGAAAGGACCGCATATGCGCCGCCGACACCAAGGCTCACAACCATCCAGAGGAGGCAAAGGCGCCAACTGCTTCGAACAAATCTCAAGATGTCTTTCGCGGTCAGCTCGTCGCGATCCTTGGGGGGGATCGGCTGGTGAGGCGACCCGGAGGGCTGAACGACAAAGTGATCAGTGGCGAACATACATGCTCTCCTACGACCGGAAACGATCGGCGTCGTGCTCAAACGGCGCGGATTGGGACGCCGGCGGATATCCTCGCACCCGGCCTGGGTCGCAAGCCGCCGCCGTGCGAAGGACGGCCGCTCCGCCAATGAGGAAAAAGCCGGCTGAAACCACCAGCACGACGACTTCCTTCGCCACCAGCGCATAAACAATGGCTTGCTCCGCCATGACGAAAGACAAAAAATATGTGGCCACCAGGAATACTAGCAGACCGGATACGTTAAGGACGGCCCATTCATTTTCGTAGCCGTAACTAAACATGAATATATTTGATGTGAATGTATTTATGTTCATCAGCAATGGTATAATGGCCATTGCACGCACGATAGGTATCGCTCCGGAAAATTCATCTCCGAAGAGGACCAATATTATATATGGAGCAACAAAGAACATTCCAATACTAATCGCCGTTCCGCCCGCTACGGTGAATAGTGATATCCTTATCAGTCGTATCCCGGCAGAAGGGTCGACATGAGCGTAGTATGAAACCCTCGGTATGAAGGTATCCATAAGCAACTTGAAAAATACCCGCGCGGCTAATAGGAATTTTTCGGCGACAGAATATTGTCCGGCTGCGACATAACCTTCGAAATGCCCGACAAGGGCGACAGGGAGGGTGAAGAGGGCAGTCTCCACGGCTAAGAAGAGGCATCCCCTCCAGCCATTGCGCAGCTGCATTCCAATCGTCGAAAGCGTCACGGACCTGAAGCCGCCGAACCCAATCGGAAGGATGAAAGGTAAGCAGATGACGCCACTGACGACGGGAACTGCGCTCTGGATGGCAACGGCGAGCGCGACCTGGTCAGGTGATGCGACCATGGCGACGAAACAGACGAGCGCCAGAACGCGAGCAACAACCACCGCGACGGCCGCCTGCCAGGCGCGTTCCAGGCCGACGAAGAGCCAGGCCGGAAAAATAATGCCGCCGGCGGCCGAGAGCATCGCGCACAGGAATGTCGGCCTACTGAGCGCCAGGACGTCGCCGGCCAGCACAAGGCCAACCAGGCATACGGCAACGAACAGCACTGCCTTGGTGGCCATGACCTGAGCAACGAGTGACGCGATCGCCGCCGGCTCGTATCGAAGGGAAGCAACCCTGCGCTGCGCGGTCCAATGAAATCCATAGGCCACGACGGAGGCAGCGAGTTGTCCGATGGCGAGCGCATACGCGTACTGCCCGAAACTCATGGGTCCGAGGACACGCCCGGCATAGGGCAAGATGATCAGCGGCTGCAGGACGTCGGTGACATGCAGGATAGCCAGACTGGCGGCCTGTTTGCTCAGAGTCATGGTAGCCTCCAGTCAGGTGCCTGTCGAGGCAATGCAAACCACACCGTCCAGACATGGGCAGCGCCGCCTCCCAGCAGCGCCAAAGAACAGCCGCCCGTGAAGGAGTTGGCGCAGATCAGCAACACGGCGGTCCGAGTGTGTTCACTGGTTCCGCCTCCCTCTAACCGTCACGAAGTCTGCGCCTGGGAAGCAGCGACGCCTGCAGCAAAGCCAGGATGAACAGGCTGTTCGTCACGAGATACCTGCTCGCCAGGCGGCGGGGATCCTGGAAGAGCCGGTGCAGCCATTCCAGCCCGCTCTTCTGCATCCATTGCGGCGCCCGCTTGACGTCTCCGGCGTGGAAATCGAAAGCTGCTCCTACCCCCAACATGACCGCATTGATCCGGCCGCGATGCGCCTGCATCCAGCTTTCCTGCTTGGGACATCCGAGCCCCACCCACACGATCCTCGCACCGGACTGATTGATCATTCTGACCACTGCCTCATCTTCCTCGGCCGACAGAGGGCGGCGCGGAGGTGAGTAAGAGCCCACGATGTTTATGCCGGCAAACTCGGTTCGAATGCACCCTCCGAGACGCTGGAGGGTGCCCGGGCTGCCGCCGTACAGGAACATTGGCGTGCCGAGTTCCGATGCCCTCCGGCAACAAATCCACATCAGGTCCGGTCCGCTGATGCGCGGCTGATCCGCGTGTCCCTGCCGCCTCAGCATCCAGGCCACCGGCGCTCCATCCGGCGCGACAAGGTCGGCGCTATCCATCGCTTCGGCATGGGCGCGATTGCGGCGGGCGGTGACGACACTGTGAACATTGCACAGGAAAACCGTTCGGCTCTCCCGCCGTAGGGCCCAGTCGAAGACGCAGTTGACTGCCTGCGCCAAGCCCAGGGCGTGCACGGGTACCCCAAGCACTTGCTCGCGCAACTGTCCCTGATCGATCGCGTGTCCCTGATCGATCGCGAGCTCTGTCATGCCACACCCTCGATTGCTGCAATAGGTGAGCCATCATCACAGCGTGCGAGCACTTCGAGTTCAATTGCTATTCCGAACGGGAAGCCGGCGGGCGGCGCGCTCACCGGAGGTAGCTAAAAGGAATATCCCTTGTTCTCTCCGTGGTGCCGAAAGAGCGCATGAAATGCGCAGCCCGTCCCGCCGTCGAGCAGGAGGTAAAGCCCCATCACCGCGGGTTTGCCTACGGCATTGTTGTCTGGCGACACCGTGACGATCTTGACGCCGATATGGCCGCCTGCCGACGTGCCGGCCGCAACGGAGAGAACAAGGGATTTTCCTTTTAGGTACCTCCGGTGAGCGCGCCGCCCGCCAGCTTCCCGTTCGGAATAGCAATTGAACTCGAAGTGCTCGCACGCTGTGATGATGGCTCGCCTATTGCAGCCATCGAGGGTGGCATAACAGAGCTCGCGATCGATCAGGGAGTGGTGGGATGTCGCAAATGTTCGCGGTTGATGCCCTCTGGTTGCAGCCTAAAGAATTCACGCAGGATTATCTGGCATCGCTGTGCATCGCATTGGCGCAGATCGATACGGATGCCGTGCAGGAGGCGATACAGATGCTGCGCGCCGTACGCGATGCGGGCGGGACGGTCTTCGTCGCCGGCAACGGCGGCAGCGCAGCGACCGCCTCCCACTGGGTCAATGACCTCGGTAAGGCCACGAAACGCTCGGGAAGGCAGCCAATCCGGGTCATGGGCCTGACAGACAACGTCTCCTGGATGACGGCGCTCGGCAATGACGAAGGCTACGAGCGTATCTTTGCCGGCCAGATGGAGAACTTCGCCAAGCCGGGTGACGTGCTCATAGTGATTTCAGCCAGCGGGAACTCGCTTAATCTCGTGCGGGCAGTCGAACTCGCTCGCGAAAGGAAGGTAGCCACCATCGGCATTGTCGGTTTTGACGGCGGCACGCTTAAAGAGCTCGTCGATCAGCCAGTATGGGTGCGGTCTGAAAAAGGCACCTACGAACTCGTCGAGGACGCCCACGCCGCGATCTGTCATGCCATCACGCGATACCTCGTCGCCGACCGACCGGAGCGTGGTCAATGAATATTGTCCTGCCGAGCTCTCCCTGCCTGCAAAAGGCAGACGTCGAAGGCCGCACCTACAGCCGGCCGCGCCAGGCCGTCATCCTGGCCGGCGGGCGTGGCACGCGCATGCGGCCGACCACACTCGACCGACCGAAACCAATGGTGCCGGTGCTCGGCCGCCCTTTTTTGGAATACCAGATCGAACAGCTGCGGCAGGAGGGGTTCGAAAGGGTTCTTCTTCTACTCGGGTATTTGCCCCATGTGGTGATGGACCACTTCGGCGACGGCAGCAGGTTCGGCCTCAGTATCGAATATGCCGTCACCCGTCCCGACGACCTCACCAGCAGCCGGGTATCCAATGCCCGTCACCTCATAGATCCGTGCTTTCTGCTGCTGTATTGCGACAATTACTGGCCGATGCGCATGGAGCGGCTGTGGCAACGCTTCTGTGCGGCCGGCAAGCCTGGAATGATCACGGTCTACAGTAACAAGGACGGCTATTCACGCGGCAGCGTGATCCTTGATGCGGACGACAATGTGACCGTCTTCGACCGGCTCCGCACCACGCCCGGGCTGCAGGGAGTCGAGATCAGCTATGCCATACTGACCGATCTCGCCCTCGAACTCCTGCCCGACGAGGACACCCTCTTCGAGGAGGCCATCTACACGCCGCTCGCGACGCAGCATCGCCTCGCCGGCTTCGTGAGCGAGCACCGCTATTACAGCGTGGGCTCGATCGAGCGTCTACCCGCGACGGAGCGCTTTATGAGGCGCGAAAAAACCATGCTCGTAGATAGGGACGGCGTACTCAACTGCAGACCGCCACGGGCTCAATATGTGTGTTCATGGGACCAGTGGGAGTGGGTTCCGGGTGCAAAGCAGGCGTTGGCCCTTCTGAACGAGGCCGGCTACCGCATAGTGATCATCTCGAACCAGGCAGGGATAGCGCGCGGAGCGATGACCGCCGCTGATCTCGAGGCGCTTCACCAGCGCATGTGCGCCGAGTCCGAAGCCGTCGGCGGCAAGATCGCGGAGATCTACCACTGCCCACACGGCTGGGACGACGGCTGCGACTGCCGCAAGCCCAAACCCGGCATGCTGTATCAGGCACAGCGCGACTTTGATCTCGACCTCACACGCACCCTCTTTGTCGGCGATGACGATCGTGACCGTCAAGCGGCCGAAGCCGCGGACTGCCTATATGCGCAAGTAAGCGAGCAATGCTCGCTTCTGGACCTCACCCGTCAACTCCTTTCGAAAGCGGAGCAGGGCAGACATGAATGAACCAACACGCGTTCTCGTCACCGGACACAATGGATATCTCGGTTCTGTCATGGTGCCCGTGTTGCAGGCGGCGGGCTATGAGGTAGTCGGGCTGGACATGGGATATTTTCATGCGTGCACCCTGGGAGCCGACAATACCAGTGTGCCCGAGATCACAAAGGATCTGCGCGCCATCGAACCCCCGGATCTCCAGGGCTTTGACGCGGTGATCCATCTGGCGGCACTCTCGAACGACCCGATCGGAAATCTCAACGCGGATTGGACGAGGCAGATCAATGCGGAAGGGACAGTTCGTCTGGCCACGATGGCCAAGGCGGCCGGCATCCGGCGGTTCCTATTTTCCTCCTCCTGCATCATGTATGGCATGTCGAAAGCCGCCGTCGTCGACGAAACCGCCCCGCTGGCGCCGCAAACAGAGTACGCAAGATCGAAGGCTGTTGCCGAAGAAGCGCTGCGCGCGCTGGCGGACGACCGGTTCTCGCCCGTCTATTGCCGCAACGGCACCGTCTATGGTCTCTCGCCGCGAATGCGCTTCGACACCGTGCTGAACAATTTCATGGGCAGCGCCTTCACAACTGGACGTGTCGAAGTCCATAGCGATGGCACGCCATGGCGGCCCGTGGTTCATGTCCAGGATGTCGCGCGCTATTTCAAATTGATGCTGGAGGCGCCGCTACAGGACATCCACAATGAGGCGTTCAACATGGGTGTTGAAAGCCTCAATCTTCAGGTGCGCGAGATAGCGGAGATCGCCGTTGAGGCCGTCCCCGGCGCGCAGCTCACAATGACACCGAAGCCGGGCGCGGACCAAAGGACCTACAAGGCGGACTTCAGCAAGTTCTCACGGACTTTCCCGGATTTCGAGTTTCAGTCGACGGCGCGAAAGGGAGCGGAGGAGCTTTACGAGGCGTTCCGCTCGATCGCACTTAGATTTGAAGACTTTACCGACAAGCGCTTCACGCGGCTGCGCTGGCTCGATCATTTGCTCAAGGCGGGGATGCTCGATGATCAGCTGCGCTGGCGAACCGCACAGCCGCGTGTTGCCTAATTTTCATTCCGTTGATTTTCGAGAGGGCAAAACATGGAACAGCTAGACGATACCAAAGCCGTGGGGCGCCGCTCAGGACTGGACCTTCTGACCATCATCGATCGCGCTGCACAGCGTCTACCGTCTCTCGTCCTGACGCGCACTCCTTTGCGCGTCAGTTTTGCTGGCGGCGGTACCGACCTGCCCGATTTCTACAATCTCGATTGCGGCGCGGTCTTCAGCGCGGCAGTGGACAAGTACATCTATGTCACCGTCAAGCGTCACAGCGAGATCTTTAATGAACCCATCCGCTTGAACTATTCACAGACAGAGCAGGTAAACACCATAGGGGAGATCAAGAACAACATCGCTCGCGAATGCCTGCGTTTCCTGGAGATCGAACCGCCGATTTACATCTCGACGGTCGGAGACATGCCGGCCTCGACGGGCATGGGGGGATCGAGCTCGTTCACGGTGGGACTGCTCAACGCCCTACATGCATTCCGGGGAGAACGTGTCACCCCTGGCCAACTCGCCGAAGAGGCATGTCACATCGAGATGGACATCCTCAAGGAGCCGATTGGCAAGCAGGACCAGTATGCCGCCGCGTTCGGGGGCATGAACCTGTTCCGCTTCCAGCCTGGCGGCGCGGTAACGGTCGAGCCGCAGCGGGTGCGCAATGGCGCCGTCGAACATCTCTTCAGCAACCTGATGATGTTCTGGACATCGCATCAGCGACCGGCCAGTTCCGTGCTGGCAGAGCAGAAGGCGAACACGTCAAGCAATCTCGATACGCTCAGGCGGATGCGGGACGATGCCTTCATGCTTCAGGAGATCTTTTCGGAGCCCGTCATCGACATAGAACGCTTCGGTGCCGTCCTTCACGCAGGGTGGGAGATGAAGCGGAGTTTGGCGTCCCGCGTGAGTAACGCGGCGATCAATGGCCACTACGACCTCGCCAGGGACGCAGGTGCGGAAGGCGGCAAGCTGTGCGGCGCCGGCGGCGGCGGATTCCTTATGTTCGCGGTCAAGCCGGAACGCCGGGAAAGCGTAAGACGCGCACTCTCACACCTAGCCTATGTGCCTATCGGCTATGAAGTCCACGGCTCGCGCCTCTTGCATCCGGCGCAAGTCTGATGCCGTCCCGCGATCGCACAAGCGGACCGCCGGCGCGAGCAACCCTCAGGAGAGCGTCGGAGATGCGACCCGACGTGACACTCATTTGATCAATCGATCTACGATGCTTTTCACAAAGACCGATATTCCCGGCGCCACCCTGGTGGAACTGCAGAAATTCGAAGACGAGCGGGGCTTTTTCGCACGCGGCTGGTGTTCGCGGGAATTTGCCGAGCAGGGGCTTCCGGATCATGTCGTGCAGATGAATATTTCATACAACAGGCACAAGCATACACTGCGCGGCTTCCACTACCAGCTGGCTCCCCATGGCGAGGACAAGATGCTTCGCTGCATACGGGGCAGCCTGTACGACGTGCTGATCGACCTGCGGCCCGAGTCGCCCACCTATAAGCAGCACCTCACTGTGGAACTTTCCGCGGCGAACCAACGGATGCTGGTGATACCGAAGGGCTGCGCGAACGCCTTTCTCACCATTGAGGACCACACCGAGGCCACGTATCTCGTCTCCGAATTCTATGCACCTGCAGCCGAACGCGGTGTTCGTTGGAACGATTCTGCTTTCGCCGTGAAGTGGCCAGTGGATGAGCCGGCGGTGATCTCAGATAAGGACCGAACTTGGCCGGACTACGCCGAATGACCTTTCTCGGCGACGAACTTGCGGGAGCGCTACAGAGGAGACGCAAATGTTCATCGTCGACAGGGAATTGGAGTTGCTCCAGGCTGAGGGGCGTCCAATTCGCGTGGGTATGGTGGGGGCCGGTTTCATGGCCCGAGGCATCGCGATGCAGATGCTGCGACATGTTCCGGGCATGAAACTCGCAGCCATTTCCAACAGACACGTGGAAAAGGCGCGAGAGGCCTATGCCGCTGCGGGCGCGGACGATGTGACGGAGGCGACCAGCACCAAAGCGCTTGAGGATCTCGTGGCCAGCGGCCGCCGCGCGATCACGGCGGACCCGATGCACATTTGCGAGGCCGAAGGCATCGACATCGTCGTCGAGGCGACAGGCGCGATCGAGTTCGCTGCCCACGTCACAATGCGCGCGATCCGGCACGGCAAGCATGTCGCCCTGATGAATGCCGAACTCGACGGCACGATCGGCCCAATCCTGAAAGTGTATGCCGACCAGGCAGGCGTGGTCCTCACCAATGTGGAGGGGGATCAGCCGGGCGTCATCATGAACCTCTACCGTTGGGTCAGGGGCCTGGGCATACGTCCCGTGCTTTGCGGGAACATCAAGGGCCTGCACGATCCCTACCGAAATCCGACGACCCAGGAGGGATTTGCCAAGAAATGGGGGATGAAGGCCCCGATGGTCACCTCCTTCGCGGACGGCACGAAGATCTCATTCGAGAACGCCATCGTCGCTAACGCCACAGGCATGCTGGTGGCCAAGCGCGGCATGTACGGGCCTGTGGTCGAGCCCGGGACCCCGATCCAGGAGGCGGTCGGCTGGTATCCGCTCAATCAGCTCCTCGAGGGGCCGGGGATAGTTGATTATTGTGTCGGCGCCACGCCCAACCCCGGCGTCTTCGTTCTTGGCACCACAGAGAATGCCGTCGAGAAACACTATCTGTCACTCTACAAGATGGGCCCCGGGCCGCTCTACTGTTTCTATTGGCCTTATCATCTGTGTCATTTCGAGGTGCCCTTCACGGTGGCGAGGGCCGCGATCTTCCGCGATGCTGCGATTGCGCCCCTGGGCGCGCCGACCGTTGACGTGGTGGCCGCCGCCAAGCGGGACCTTAGTGCCGGAGAGATCCTCGATGGCCTCGGACATTACATGACCTATGGCCTCTGCGAGAACGCGCCGACGGTGCACGCCGAGCGGCTTGTGCCGATCGGGCTCGCCGAGGGCTGCCGACTGCTGCGCGACGTCAAGCGCGACGAGGTGCTCGGCTATGACGACATCGAGCTTCCGGTAGGGCGGCTGTGCGACGCACTGCGCCGGGCGCAGGATCTTGTCTTCTTCGGCAGCTCTGCCGCGTCACCGCAGCGCGAGGTTCTTACAACCGCTTAGTTAGCGGGATGTTCCGCAGACCGAGCCCGAGGAGGTTCGAGATGGCCGAACCGATGGCGCGAACGCTATCCGACTTCCATTACCTGAAGCATGCCGCCGCGCTTTGCCTCCTCTTTGTGGGTACGACTTTCCTGGCCCTTAACCCGGATTGGATCGACAGGCCCCTCGTAAAGGCCATTAACACCGTAGCGAGCAATCAGCCCTTCGCCAGCCGGCTCGCTTTCGGTGCCGTCTACCCAACAACCGAGGGCGCTATAGTTGTATCCTTGCTTTGGTATTGCTGGTTCGCCCATGACAGGCCGGAATCGAGGGCAAGGCTGGTGAGCGGCGTCTGCGCAGCTGTCCTCGCGGCGCTCGTCGCGCATTTCCTGCAGGGCACTCTGCCGACGACGCCAAAGCCGATTTTTGACGCCGCACTTGGGCTTCATATCCCGGAGGTTCTGGGCGACGCTGCCGTTCTGCGCTCAGCGCCGTTCGCCGGCAGCCCCGGGTTCCCCAGCGAGCGAGCGGTTCTGTTCGCGGGTTTAGCGATCGCCATTCTTCTCGTTCGCTTCGAACTCGGACTCCTCGCCCTGGCCTGCACCTTGGTGATAGAGCTTGCGCGAGTCTACTTGGGGCTGCATTACCCGACCAATGCTCTGGGTAGTCTCGCCTTGGCCGCGACCCTGGCATGGCTAGCCCAAACGCGCCCGAGCCTTGAACTCGGCGCCTTGTTTCTCCGGTGGGAGCGCGGCGCCGCACCAAGCTTCTATCTGTGCAGCTTTCTGGTCTCATACCTTGTTATTGCGTTTCAGGACTTGCGCGAACTTGCCAAAGGGCTTCTCCAGTAGGAGCTGGTGTGAAGCCGGCCATGAAACGTCATCTTGGCCAAGCAACAACAATCATGCTGAAGGGTTCGCAACAGCGGCGAATTACCACAATGCAACGGATCAAAAAATATGCATCCGGCAGCTGGATAAGGCCCCCCATACGGCTTCCACTGGCCCTATTACCTCTGCCATTTCGAGTACCCACTACGTCGCGCGGCCGCTGTTCAAAAAGCCCGATCGCTCCGCTCGGCGAAGCCCAGGGTCAATTTCGTTCGAACCGCGAAGGCCCGCCCTCCCCTGCGTTCAGCTCCGCAACGAACAGGATCACCACTTCTTCGGCTCCGCAAGTAGCCGGCACGCAGCCCTCGGACAGGGGCATCGGCGTAGGGACTCGTGAGCCGGCGATCGCAGCGGGGCGGCTACTTCCTATGCAGCGGGGCGAAGACGTTGGCCGAGCCCAAGGCGACGCTCCCGCAGCATCTGTTACGAACGCCGAGCGATGGGGATTACCTCCTTTTGCTGGAGTGCCTGCCACAATGACACTCTGGTCGCGGGAGGAAATGATGTAGAATTCACAGGGCGATAGCCGCTCCACGTTAGGCCAGACTGAACCCATCTGGCGCTCTTGTCCATTTTGGACATGGTGAGGAAGGCGCAGTCAAGCGGAACAGCTACTACAAATAAGCCAAAGGCACTATTGATGTACAATCCAGATTGGCTCCGGTATTGTAAGCGCGTTGTAAGAGCGGCCTTAGGCTTCGATCATCTTCTCCGGCCCGAATGCTCTGTTCCTACACAAAAACTCGGCTCCGTATATGGAGGTTGGGTGGTTGCGGTCGAGCCTCTTCTAGGTACTCCATCCCCTATTGTTCTTTCCTTTGGCTTAGGGGACGACATTTCATTTGATCAGGAAATCAGCAAAGTATTCGGCGCAAAGGTCTTTGGGTTTGATCCGACTCCGGCCAGTCTTGACTGGATTGCCGCTCAGGAATTACCCCCCACTGTGCGGATCTACCCCCTGGGAATATCTAATTTCGACGGGGAGCAGACGTTTGCTGTGTCCGAAGATGATACACGCAGCAATTTTTCCACGAAGATGGTTACGGGCAAGAGCATTATCTGCGACGTGAGGCGTTACTCTACTATCCTGGATATGCTCGGACTGGCAACTATCGATGTGCTGAAACTCGACGTTGAGGGGGCAGAGCACGATGTCCTTCCAGAGGTGCTTGGATCTGATGTCTTACCGAGACAGATTCTCGTCGAGTTTCACCACTGGTGGCACCGCACTCCGGTGGAGCAAACCTACCGAACAGTGGAAGCGATAAAGGGCCAGGGGTACACCCTGTTCCATGTTTCTCCTGCGGGCCACGAATTGTCATTTTTGCTGACGCGATAACAAGCCTTACGAGAACTTTCGACAAGCCGCCGTCGGTGGCGGGGATCGTCGGCAACAAGCGCCCCGACGCGACGCTTGCCAGGTGACCCGAGATGCAGGCTGGACGCGAACGTTTCTCAGCCGGCATGGCCCGCGCTGCACTGGTCAGACGACCCACATGTTCGGCATTGCCGACGGCAGCATGGGCGGCAAGCAACTCGCGGAGAAGCGGTGGCGCAAGCGCTTGTGAACTGACGGCTCGCGGCAGGGCGGCTACGTCCGACGAGGCTAGCCAAGCAGAAAGGGGACGCACGGGAAGTAGCTGTGACGGGCATTGAGCGGTGGGGATTACCTCCTTTGCCGGCGTGCCTCCCACAATGACACTCTGGTCGAACAAAGCGCTTTCGCCTTTCATTTGAGGAGTGCGGGGGCGGACCGTCGGTCGACGGCGCCACCACAGCCCTCAACGATTGGATGGGGCACGATGACAGATCGCATTGCGCTCATAACTGGTGTGACCGGTCAGGACGGTGCCTACCTTGCCAGACTGCTGCTGGAGAAAGGCTATACTGTCCACGGACTGAAACGCAGATCCTCCTCCTTCAATACCGAACGCATCGACGACATCTACGTCGATCCGCACGAACCGGACGCACGCTTCTTTCTCCACTACGCCGACCTGACCGATGCGACCAATCTCATTCGTATCATTCAGGAGACGCGCCCTACCGAAATCTACAATCTTGCGGCCCAAAGCCATGTCCAGGTAAGCTTCGAGACGCCGGAATATACCGGCAACGCCGATGCCCTTGGCACACTCAGGCTGCTTGAAGCCATACGCATCCTGAAGATGGAAGAGCGGGTGCGCTTTTATCAAGCGTCAACCTCCGAGCTGTTCGGCAAAGTCCAGGAGGTGCCCCAGACGGAGAAGACGCCGTTCTACCCGCGCTCTCCCTATGCGGCGGCCAAACTCTATGCCTATTGGATCACGATCAATTACCGTGAAGCGTACGGAATGTTCGCTTCCAATGGCATACTGTTTAATCATGAAGGCCCCACGCGCGGCGAGACGTTTGTGACCCGCAAGATCACACGTGCGGTTGCAGGTATCGAGCGAGGCTTTCAGTCCACCCTCTATCTTGGAAATCTGGACGCGAAACGCGACTGGGGGCATGCTCGCGACTATGTGGAGGGCATGTGGCGGATTCTTCTGCACGCCGAGCCTGACGACTTCGTCCTCGCCACGGGCGAAACCCATTCGGTGCGCGAGTTCGTGGAACGTGCCTTTCGGGCAGTCGGCCGCGTCATCGTCTGGGAAGGTAAGGGGGTGGACGAGATCGGCCGGGATCGCAAGACAGGAGAGATCCTCGTCCGAGTCGACCCACGCCATTTCCGTCCGACGGACGTCGATCTCCTGATGGGAAATCCGGCGAAAGCCCGCTCAAAGCTCGGCTGGTCGCCTAAGACGACGTTCAGCGACCTCGTGGCGGAAATGGTGGCCGCCGATCTGAAACGTCTGGAGCGAGAGACCTGGCACATGGACAGTAGCGTCTAGAGAGGGCCACCGGTCATGGACTACACTTATCGGCTCGACGCATAACGGATATTCGTGGCTGGCCACCGCGGCATGGTCGGCTCGGCTGTGGCGCGGCGATTGGAGGAGGAAAACTGCGAGGTCCTAATGGCTCCGCGCGACGTTCTCGACCTTCGAAATCAGGACGCCGTGCATCGCTGGATGACAGAAACCAGGCCCGACGCCGTGGTCCTTGCAGCCGCAAAGGTCGGCGGGATTCTCGCCAACGATCGGCCGATTTCCTGCTCGACAACTTGCTGATCGAAACGAATGTCATCCACGCCGCGTTCCGGTGTGACGTCGACAGACTGTTGTCCTTGGGCTCATCCTGCATCTACCCGAAGCTGGCGCCACAGCCGATCCCGGAAGACGCGCTTCTCACAGGCCCCTTGGAACCCACCAACGAGTGGTACGCTATCGCCAAGATCGCCGGTCTCAAGCTGTGTCAGGCCTACCGCCGCCAGTACGGTGCCGATTATGTTTCGGCAATGCCCTGTAACCTATACGGTCCAGGCGACAACTTCGACCCGAAGAATAGCCACGTTGTCCCCGCACTCATGCGCAGGACCCACGACGCGAAGATCGGGGGAGAACCGAGCCTGACGATCTGGGGGTCCGGCAGACCGAGACGCGAATTCCTCACGTGGACGATGCCGCCGACGCCATTGTCCACATGCTCAAGACTTACTCTGCCGACGGCCACCTCAATGTCGGTTCGGGCCAGGATATCTCCATCCTGGACCTCGCAATGCTTATCGCCGACGTCATTGGCTTCACGGGTGAGATCCAGACCGACTCGGCAAAGCCAGACGGGACACCTTGCAAGCTGATGGACGTCAGCAAGCTGTTCGTCGCAACTGGATGGCGACCAAAGTATACGCTTCGTGCAGGCCTGGAGCTGACATATGCCTGGTTCAAGTCGCACACCGAGATTGGCGATCTGCGGCTTAAGGCCGTATAGGCGCCAGGCCAGTGTGCCGGCGTGGCGCGACGCCGGTCTACCGCACAAGACGTAGTGAAGCCGCCGATCACCGGAATCATGCATGGCTCACCGAGTCCATGAGCGGGAACCAGCATCGCCCGCGCCAGGCAACCGATCGGACCGGTGTGCCGTCCTTTTCACTGGCAAGGTGGTCGGGCCGACCAAGGAGCCCTATAACCACCTGACGTGACGGAGGACGACATGGCAGACGACAAATCCAAGACCAAGCAGGACCGCAAACCGGCCTCCGGCGAGGAGTCTTACGACGTTGCGGCTTTTGCGAAAAAATACGGCATACCGCCGAGCGAGGCCGCGACAATCATCAAGCGGTACGGGCCTTCGAGGAAGAAGCTCGATGCGCATATGGCGAGCCGCAACGCCTGATCCGCATCCGGCGGCGTCGACCCGGACTGCGGCTTGACCATGCCGCGTGTTTCCGGCCGGTTTCTGCCGGATGCGCGAAATTTCCCGTTTTGGGAAATCGCCTCTTGTTCCCGTTTTGGGAAGGTGCGGCCTGGCGCCGGATGAAGCGCTGAAGATCATGCGCGAATCGCAAGGCTGGGTGAGCACGACGACGCCGTCCAGCGGCAAGCGGAAGAATTAGCCCGAAAAGTGTATTGGGCCGGAAAGTATGGCGCTCGGTTGCCGGCAAATCGACCTCGGAGCGCCGATTCATGGATGTTGCTCTTGCATTAGCTTGAGCGCATATTTCGTCAGCCGGTGAACTACCCAAGCCGGTTAGGCTCGGCGCCAGTCCCCCCTCGATCCCTCGACGCCGAGCCGCCGGGATCGGCCTGGAGGCGAACCATGCCCATGTATCTCTCACGATTCAGCTATACGCCCGAGACCTGGGCGCGCCTGATCGAAAACCCCGAGGATAGACGCGAGGCAGCCCGCACCTACATCGAGTCGGTGGGCGGAAAGCTGCACGGGTTCTGGTACGCCTTCGGAGAGCACGATGGCTGGAATCTGTGGGAGGCGCCAGACAACGTTTCGATGGCATCTGTCGCGCTTGCCATTGGTGCGGGAGGAGCGCTCAGCTCGTACGAGACCACCGTCCTCCTAAGCGTCGAAGAAACGATGCAAGCCCTCGGTAAGGCGAAGTCGGTCCGCTATCGCCCGCCGGGAAAGCCCTGACCAACTCGCGCGGTGTGGGCGCCGGAACCGTTTCCAGACTTTCTCGCGGCCGTTAATCGCCCAAAAGGCATGCCCTCAGGCTTGAACCGAGGGTCCTGCAGCCTCGCATCCGGCCAGCGAATGCTACGCTCGCCGTCCAGCTGGCAAAGCCGCTCGCGCGCTCGCCCGCGTAACGATCGCTTGCAGCGGCTCCGGCTGGTGCAGCAGAAATCCCTGGCCGAAGTCAACGCCCATATCCCTGAGGATGTCGAGCGCATCCTGCTCTTCGATCTTCTCCGCCACCACGGAGCAGCCGAGGCTTCTGGCTATGCCCGATATGGCTGAGACGATTTCGCGGTCGAAACGGCTCTTCGCAATATGCTCGATGAAGGAACCGTCGATCTTGATCGTATCGACGGGAAAGCGCCGGAGATATTCGAACGAGCTCATGCCCGCCCCGAAATCATCGAGGCTGACGCGGCAGCGCCGCTCGCGCGCCTTGCGGACGAACTCTTCGGCAGCAGTGAAATTGGTGACCGCGGCGGTTTCCGTAATCTCGAAGCCGATGCCGGAATGCGGCGCCCCGGTCTCATCGATGACGGCGTCGACAAAATCCCAAAGCTGCGGATCGCTCAGCGTCTGTGCCGACAGGTTGAAGCCGAGCGTGAGCGCCCCTGACTTCAGCGCCGGACCATGAAGCGAGAGCGCCGTCCTGATGATCCAGCGATCGAGCCGCGAGGCAATGCCGAACCGCTCCGCCGCCGGGATGAACTCGCCCGGCGGGATCAGCCGTCCGTTGCGCCCGGCGAGCCGCGCCAGGACCTCGACATGGCGGTTCTCTTGCCAGGGTTTTCCGAGCCGGTGGATTTCCTGGCCGAACAGTTTCAGCCTTCCGTCTTCCATGGCATCGACGGTGTCGGCCGCCAGCCGCGCCGCTGTGAGGCCGCTGAAACCGGATGTTGTCTCAGGGGAGAACACCGCGAAGCGATTGCGCCCGGCGGCCTTGGCCGCATAGCAGGCGTCGTCGGCGCAGGCGAGCGCGTCGGCCACCGCGGTATTCTCATCGGCGACGAAGGCGATGCCGATGCTGGCCGCGAGCTTGCGCGACGCCGCCGTCGAGCCGAGATCGGCATCGCGAACCGCCGCGAGAACGGCGCCGGCGAGACGCTCGGCTTGCGCTGTGTCGCAATCAGGCACCAGCAGCGCGAACTCGTCGCCGCCGAGGCGCGCGGCATGCGCCGGCGGCGGCAGACAGCCCAGAATGCCCTCGGCAACGCTCTTCAGCGCGAGGTCGCCGGTGGCATGGCCGGCGAAGTCGTTCAAGGCCTTGAAGTAGTCGAGATCGACGTAGAACACCGCGAGCGGGCGCGCCGTTGCGATATGCTGGGCCAGCAGCCGGTCGAATGCGGCGCGGTTCAAAAGGCCGGTCAGGGCGTCATGGCAGGCCGCATGGGCAAGTTCCTGCTCGCGTTGCTTCGCCTCGGTGATGTCGCGCACCGTGCCCAGGATCTGGCCCGACGACTGGGCGTCGGCGATGAACCGTATCAGCGATTCGACATGTCTGATGTCGCCGTCCCGCTTGATGATGCGGTATTGCACGGCGACGACCTTTTGGGTTTGCAGCGGCGCCAGGTGGGCCCGCTCGGCGTCGGCCCTGTCGTCCGGATGCAGATAGCTGTGCCAGAGGTCTTGCGACACCTCGTCGGTTTCGGCGACAAGCCCGAAGATTTCCCGCGTGCGCTCGTCCCAGTAGCTTTTGCGTGCAGCAAGATCGTGATGCCAGATGCCGGTGCCGCTGGCGGCCAATGCCAGGCGAAACCGGACATTGACCTGTTCGAGCTCTGCTTCCGCTTGCTTCTGCTTGCTGATGTCGGTCTGGACGCCCATCAGCCGGACCGGCCGGCCTTCCGCGTCGCGTTCGACCACCCCGCCGCGATCGAGAACCCATACCCAGTGGCCGGATTTGTGTTTCAGCCTGAGCTCGGTCTCGATCGAATCGGTCAGGCCGGCAATGTGGCGTTCGCCGCTGGCCACCGCCCGCTCGCGATCGTCGGGATGCGTCAGCTGCAGCCAGAGATCGCTCGCCTCGACGAGCTCACCCTCGCCATAGCCGAGCATTTGCGACCACATTGCCGAGTAGAAACAGTCGCCGCTCCTGAGATCCCAGTCCCAGACGCCAAGATGCGCGCGTTCGAGCGCCAGCTCCCAGAACTCTCCGTTGCGATTCTTCTTGTCAGCCATGCCCTGGACTTCGCCTGCCCCGTCGCGGCCATTGTGCGGCAAAACCAGAGAAGAAACTGTTACCGGTTGGGTTAAAGGCCGGGATTCCGCAGGAATAGCCGCGGCGGGCAGCTGCGATATGGGTCGATTGCCCTGACTCGGCGCCCGTATCATGCCGGCTGTGCTGCTGGCTGCCCTGGGGCTGGCGGATGGCCGCACCGGCATTGCTCTGAGGGCTGACTAGTCCGCGCGGTTAAGGCTCGCCGCGTCGATCGAGTCGTCTTCCAGCAGATGGCGCAGCAATTTCGGGTCCGCCTCGATGGAAAAGGACTGCACATTGGGAAAGAACACCAGCCGGCTTGGCTTCGACTTTGACGCCTTGCAGGCGCGGTCGACGAGGTTGCGCAACATCTGTTCGCTCTCGGCGGGTGGCAACGGCTTGGATCCGGCCGGCGACCCGACCACGACCACCGCCTGGATCGGACCGCTGTTCACCGTCGCCCGGTCGAGCGCCTGCTTCAGCCGCGGGTCGATCTTGTCGATGTCCATCGTACACCGTTACAGCTTGGATTTGGCGACCATCGCGTCCGGTACGCCCTTGTTCCCCCTTAATGTGCTTATTCCACTGGGCCGCTTGCAAGAGGCAATGATCGCTTTTTGGATTTGCGCGCCGGTCGCCTCGGGCCGAAACTGCTTGAGCAATGCCGCGAGCCCGGCAATGTGCGGCGCCGCCATCGAAGTGCCGGAAAGCTTCTTGAGCCCGCCGCCAGGCGCCGAGGACCAGATGCCGGCGCCCGGCGCAATCAGCGTCGGCACGATCCGTCTCGGCGTCTCGGCGAATTGCTGGCTGGAGGAATTGAACCAGATCTGGTCGGCCTCGTCGGCGGCACCGACCGACAGCGATTCCGGCAGATTGCCTGGCGTGCGGCTGGTCTCCGCCCCTTCATTGCCGATGGCGATGATCGGCAGGATGTCACGGTCGCGCAATTGCCTGACCAGCGCCGCGACCAGCGGATCGAATCTACGCACACCCAGCGAAAGGCTGATGATCATGACGCCCTGGCCGACACACCAATTCAGCCCCGCAATCATGCGCGCCGGGATATCGCCACCCTCGATGACCGTTCCCGCCGCAAGCCGCGCCCCCGGGGCGACGCCGAAGGTGACATTCTGGAACGGCTGGCCGACCAGCAGGCCGGCCGTGTGCGTGCCGTGAAAGCCGGTATCGACCATCGCTGTCGTGACATTGAGCTGCTGGCCGAGTTCGTCGAACACCGAAGAGGCATCGATGGCGTCGGCGAGCGCCGGATGGGCGCTGTCAATGCCGGTATCGAGATGGCCGATCAGAACGCCGTCTCCCGTCAGCCCGGCATCCCACAGTTTCGGGATGCCCAGTCGTTTGAGCGCCCAGGAGACGCCTTCTGGCGGCCCGGCAAGCGCTGCCTCCTCATCTTCGAACGGACGGATCAGGCTCATTTCCGGCGGACTGAAAAGCTCCGCCACCTCGTCCTTCTTGTTACGCAACTCCGCCAGGCCCGTGCGATCGACCGTCCCCATCATCATGCCGAGATAAGGGAAGTAGCGAACTCCGGCGTTTTCGGGGACAGCCTCGGCGTGCTCGTCGCGCACGTACTCCGGCCGGCCGCGCCGCATCGGGCCATCCGCGGCGATACGCGAGCGTATCGTCGGCTCGCTGCTGCTGGCAAGTTCGCGCGCCATTTGCGACATGCGCGAATTCTTGAACGGACGAAAGCAGGACGTGATCGACTGCGCCACTTCCTGCTGCATTGAAATCGTCTCGGTCAACGCCACGGTAATCCGCCCATCGACTTTGTGCCGTTTGGTCGGCTTGAGCACCACGACCACGCGCGTATGCCCCGAAGCCTCCAATTCGTCCTCGATCGGCATCGCTCAATCTCCAAAGAAATCCGACCAGCTCATCCGCACCATGCCCGCCGGCGGCGGTGCATTGTCCGGGGCAATGACTGCGGCAAGGCCGGCCGTCTCGAACGGCGGCCGCGCCCTCGTCTTCCAGTCCTCATCGAAGACCCCGGCGAAATACTGCGCGACCTCACGGTCCTCGATGATCAGGCCAGCATCACGGTTGCGCAGGAACCCATCGCCCGACCAGTTTTGGCTGCTGACCAACACCTCGGTGCCGTCGCGCACGATGCCCTTGTTGTGGATTTTCGACTGCACCTTGAAGACAGCTTCGTTAAAGCCGTTCTGCGCCAGCAGACGAATGGCATCGTCGGCTCCTGAACCGACGATGATCCGCAGCGTGAAATCGTCCTTCCAGGACAGCTTGCCGATGTCGTCGAGCAGCGCCTTGAAATCCTCGTCCTCGGCGCGCTCCGAATAGTTGATGTAGGAGTACTGGAGATCGAGGCTCTTTTGCGCGCCGCGGATCCATTCGCTGATGCGCCGCGCATAATTGTCGGGAGACAGGAGCGGCCGCACGCGCGCCGACTGCCCGGACAGGATCTTTTCCGGCGCGACCGGATCGGCGGCGGCAAGTGCGGCATCCCCAAGCAGATCGCCAAGCGGCACGAACAGGTCTGGGAAGGCCGGCCTCTCCTCCCCCGCCAGAGCCGCATCGCTTTCGGATTCCCTCTTGTCATGCGCGATGTAGCGCTCGAACAACCTGGCTAGCGCTACATCCTCGACGACGACATGCCACTCGCGGTTGCCCTTGCTGAACCAGCCGCCGGCCGGATGGCCGATCGGGTCGATATCGGGCTGGCTGTTGGGCGACCAGTTGCCGCTCGACAGCCAGAAACGCTTATGATCCTGCACCGCCACCTTCGGGTGATAGGCCGATGGGAAGCGCCTGCTCTTGGCGCACCGGATGACCTCGGCGTCGTAGAGGTCCCCGAGCTTCTGCTCCAGCCGCTCCTGAATGTCGCGTTCGGTGTCCTTGATGCCGTCGTCGAGCGTCAGTTCCACCTTCACATCATTGGCGCGCACGACCTCGATCAGCGTGTTCGAAATATAGTCGGCAGAGAAATCATACATGGCGACGTTGAGCGTGTTGCGGGTTCCGACCAGGAAATCCCTGAGCACGATCCAGCCCTGATCCGGCCCGACCGCGCACAGGATCGGCTTCGAGATCTCGAAACTGGCATCGATGGGGTCGTCGGGCAGGCCCTCATAAGGGATCGTCGCCGCGGCCGCGGTTTCGATCTCCTCCTGCAGCGCCCGCAGGCCTGGATTGAGCTCGATCTGTTTCCAGGGATCGGCCTGCATCACATCGAGCCGCACGCCTTCGACCTCGCCGGGCGCGAAGTCTTCCGGCAGGAGCCGCGCCCTGGGCAGCTTGCTGGCAACATAGAGGATGATCGCCGGTTCGCGCAGCAGCTTTCCCTGAACGATGGGGAAACCGGGCTCGGCGCCCAAAGCATTGGGAATCGACAGCAAAAGCTCACGATTGCGATCGATGACCGCCTGGACGCGGTGTCGATCTACTTGGCTTAATTTACGCATGGACGCCCCCCGGCAAGATTTTATATCTACCTTGAACCCATCATTTCCAGCCTGGCAAACATTCCTCAAAGTAAATTGTGCGACGATGTCGAACTGTCGTCAACAGGCAAAAGGTCCCTGCCCATGGCCGCAGAACAGACAGATTTTTGTGTGCAAGGCCAAAACAAACTCAATTGTCGTTCAATTTCCGACGACAGATAAGAGCCGGCTTGCGATGATTTTTGCTTGGCGGCAAGCCCGGATAGTGTCCGGCTGCGCTGTTCGACGCCCGCGTCGACATTCGCTTGGACAGCCGGTTCCGTCGCGTTCCTTCCCACCCATTGTAACTTGGAATCGACAGCATCCATGCGCTCAAGATCACCGAGGCACCGCCCGGCTCACACCTTGGCTCTGAAGCGCGCTGCCTCCTCCGAACCGCTTGTGGCGTCGCCGGCGCTATAGGAATGCGCGCCGGCGCCGGCCAGCTTGCCGCCGTCGACGATCAGGTAGTCCTCGCGGATCGGCCGGCCTTCGAACCAGCACTCCAGGATTTCGCGTGTGCCTGCAGCGTAGCGTGCCTGGGCCGAGAGCGACGATCCCGAGATATGCGGTGTCATGCCGTGGTGCGGCATCGATCGCCACGGATGGTCCTTGGGAGCCGGCTGCGGGAACCAGACATCGCCGGCATAGCCGGCGAGCTGGCCGCTCTCCAGCGCCCGGGCGACGGCGTCGCGATTGCAGATCTTGCCGCGCGCCGTGTTCACCAGATAGGCGCCGCGTTTCATCCTGGCGATCATCGCCTCGTCGAACAGGTTCTCCGTCTCCGGATGCAGCGGGGCATTGATCGTCACCACGTCGCAGATGCCGACCATGGACGCGGCGTCTGGGTGGAAGGTGACGCCGAGGTCCTTCTCGACTGCCTCGGGCAGGCGGTGGCGGTCGGTGTAGTGCAGTGTGACGTCGAACGGCCGCAGCCGGCGCAGCACCGCGCTGCCGATACGGCCGGCGCCGACGGTTCCGATCTGCATGCCTTCGACATCATAGGAGCGCGCGACACAGTCGGCGATATTCCAGCCGCCCTTGATGACCCACTGGTAGGAGGGGATGTAGTTTCGCACCAGCGCCAGGATCATCATCACCACATGCTCGGACACGCTGATCGAGTTGCAGTAGGTCACCTCGGCGACGGTGATGCCGCGGTCCATCGCGGCCTGCAGATCGACATGGTCGGACCCGATGCCGGCGGTGATCGCAAGCTTCAGTTGGTTTGCCTTGGCGATCCGTTCCTTGGTCAGATAGGCCGGCCAGAACGGCTGCGAGATGACGATTTCGGCGTCACCGAGTTCACGTTCGAAAACGCTGTCGGGACCGTCCTTGTCCGAGGTCACGACCAAGCTGTGCCCGGCGCTTTCCAGATATGGCCGCAGGCCGAGTTCGCCCGACACGCTGCCGAGCAGAACGCCCGGTTCGAAGTCGATGGCCTTCGGCGTGGGAAGCGTCTGGCCGCCGGGATAGCGATCGAGCCTTGGCAGCCCATCCCGGGCATAATTTGACGGGTAACCGTCAACCGGATCGTCATAGAGGACGCAAACGACCTTTGCCATTTTTGGTTCTCCTTCGTCTGACAACGAGGAAGACGCTCGATTGTTAAGGCTGCCCGCCAAAACCGAACGGGCGGCCACTCTGGTTTGTCGGAGGCCAGCAACTCCTGGCGCTTCCTCGGAAAGTTGCGCTATTGCGAACTAAATGGAGGAGCCGGACGTGGCTTCAAGGCCAGCGGCAGGCAACGGTGCCGCGTTATCATCGGACCTTGAGCGTGCGGACGGCGACGATCCGCCATCGCAGCCACAACCGCGACGGCGCCAGCCAAAAACCATCATTTCTTCCCTTGCGGGTAGATCGTCTCGCCGCGCTTCAGCATCTCGACGAACGCTGCGATCTTCTTCTTGCGGCCGGCTTCGGTCTTCATGTTATGGATGCGGAAGGCGAGCGCGAAACGGTTTTGCGCGCTGAGCGTTGCCAGCATCGCCTTGGCCTTGGGCTCGGCGTCGATTGCCGCCTGGAGATCGTCGGGGATTTTCATGTGCTTGCCGCTTCCATAGGCGCGCGCCCAGCGGCCGTCGGCCTTCGCCGCCTCGACCTGTTTGAGCCCATGCTCGGTCATCCGGCCCTCCTCGATCAGCCGGGCGACGTTGTCGACGTTGATCTGGCTCCAGGTGCTCTTCCTGCCGCGCGGCGTGTAGCGCTGCAAATAGCTCTTGTCGTCGAGCCCCTTGCGCACGGCGTCGATCCAGCCCCAGCACAGCACCACGTCGATAGCCTCCTTGGGCGTGATCGAAGGCAGCCCCGAACCGACCTTGTGGATTTTGATCCAGACTTCTGTCTCGGTGTCGTGGTGCTGGCCGAGCCAGGTGTAGAAGCTTTCGGCATCGCCGAATTCGCGCACCTTGGCGGGATCGACCCTGACCTGCGCCATCAGCGGGCCTGCCTTTTAGAGGGCGTCATCGGTTTCCTCCTTGTCGCTGCTTAGCTCCGATCGAATGGAGCAACAGTGGCCTTGTTGCAAGGCTGGCGGGACAGCGTCGCTGTCCCCGCCCCAGCCCATAGCGGTTCTTCCCGTCGTATTGTAGGAATCTCCCCCGGCAGATCCGGCCATGGTGGCACGGCGGGCTTCAACTGGAGGATGTTGCCATGCGAGCAATGATGCTCGGCCTGATGCTGCTGGCGCCAACCATGGCCCTGGCCGAGCCAATAGAAACCCAGAAGATCATCACCGCGCTGACCGGCGACTGGAATGGTGACGGCGGCACCGACCTTGTGATGATCGTCGAGACCAAGCCCGGCGACCCGATGGACATGCATTTCTTTCTCAGGGATCGCGAGGCCAATTTTCTCAAGCCTGCCGGCGTCGTGCGTGACCAGATTCTCGGCGAGTGGAACGGCTACGACCGGCCCGGCTACGGGGCCTCCGACACCGAGCCGGAGCTGACCGCGCTGCCCAACGGCTCGATCAAACTGTATCTGCCGGCAATGCCGGTCGGCACCAAGCGGACCAACCAGACGCTGACGCTCGCTTACCGCGACGGCGCCTTCATCGTCGCGGGCTTTGCCTATGACTATCACGACTACCTTGAGGACAATGTCGCAAGCGACTGCGATTACAATGTTTTGACCGGCAAGGGCAAAAGCAGCAAGATGCGGCAGGACGGCACCGCCGCGCACGCGACCGTCTCTGTCGAGGGCAAGATCATCCCCTTCGCGGAGTGGGACACCAGCACCGGCTTCAGCGCCTGCGGCGAATGAGGCACCTTTCCTTCTCCCCTTTGTTTGGACTGGGGACATCGCGAACAGGTGTGCGAGGACATCGCGAACAGTTTTGCGCATTGTG